>JAFEEV010000029.1 GCA_018240935.1 Pseudomonadota bacterium | reverse complement strand
CTTTTTTTGTCCGGATCGTTATCCGGCGCGATGACCGTGACGTTGTTGCGCTCCCCCCAGGCGATCAATTGCTCGCGCGCCGCCGCGCGGAAAGTATCGCCGGCGGCCAGCAATACCGATTTGCCTTGCCTCTGAAAATATTTCGCCAGTTTACCGATCGACGTGGTTTTCCCCACGCCGTTGACGCCGGTGATCATGATGACGAATGGCTTGTGCGCAGCGGTATCCAAAGGTTGCGCCAGCGGCTCCAGCATGGCGGCGAGCAGTTCTTTCAACGCTTCCTTCAATTGCGCCGAGTCGGTTAAGGCATCGCGCGTAACCCGTTTGCGCAGATTCTCGAGTAACTGCTGCGTTGCACTCACACCGATGTCGGAGGTCAGTAAAATCGTCTCCAATTCTTCATACAGCGCCTCGTCGATTTTACCGCCGCCGAATAAACCCGACAGCTGCTTGCTCAGATTCTGCCGGGTGCGCGCCAGTCCTAGCTTGAGTTTGGCGGCAAAGCTCATCGGTTCTTCCGGTTTGGCTGCGGCTCCAGCTTCATCTGGCGCATCGGCGCCGGGCGAAGCCGGTGTTCCGGCGGATTCCGCGGGATCCTTTTTGGATTTAAAAAAACTGAACATTCTGGTAGGCTCTTCTACTGATAGATATTGGAAATTCTCAAAGCCTAATTTTATTCTGTTTACTTACATTTTGGTTGGTAAAAATGAAACCTGATGATTGTTTTACTTTGTTTCGCCTTTTCTCTTTTTCCGCATTGTTTACCGCGGCTGCGCTGATTTCATCTCCGGCGCTTGCCAATCCGCACGAATACTTACTCGATAATGGCTTGAGATTGATTGTTAAGCAGGATCACCGCTCGCCGGTCGTGGTCACGCAAATCTGGTACAAAGCGGGCAGCATTGACGAAGTCAACGGCGTAACCGGCGTGGCGCATGTGCTGGAACATATGATGTTCAAAGGCACGGAGAAAGTCCCGGGCGGAGAATTTTCCAAGCGCATTGCAGCCGCGGGTGGACGGGAAAATGCTTTTACCAGTTACGATTACACCGCCTATTATCAGCAGTTGCACAAAGACCATTTGCCGATGGCGATGGAACTGGAAGCGGACCGGATGCGCAACCTGATTTTGACTGAGGAAGAGTTTGCAAAGGAAATCAAAGTGGTTATGGAAGAGCGCCGGTTGCGCACCGAAGATCAGGCACGTTCCTTACTGTATGAAAAGATGATGGCGGTCGCGTATCAATCGCATCCGTACAAAAATCCCATCATCGGCTGGATGAACGATCTGGAGAATATGACGGTTGAAGATGCGCGCGCATGGTATGACCGCTGGTACGCGCCCAATAACGCAATTTTGGTAATTGTCGGTGATGTCGATAGCAACGAAGTATTCCGATTGGCGCAAAAAAACTACGGCACGATTCCCAAACATTCTTTATTGCCGATCGGCGCCCGCAAACCCCAAACCGAACCGCCGCAAACCGGCGCCAAGCGCATCATTGTCAAAGCACCCGCGGAGCTGCCCTATCTCATGATGGGCTATCATACGCCCACCATTAAAAGCGTCATGGAAGACTGGGAGCCTTACGCGCTGGAAATACTGGAGGGTGTGCTGGACGGTCACGCCTCGGCCCGATTGAACAAGAATCTGGTGCGGGAAAGCCAGGTCGCCAATTCGGCCAATGCGGGTTATAGCGCAATAGCGCGCGGTCCGAGCATGTTCTTTCTGAGCGCGGTGCCGCGTGCCGGCAAAACCGTCGCCGAACTGGAGCAAGCGCTGCGAAAAGAAATTGAAAAAATCGTCAAAGAAGGCGTCACCGAGGAAGAGCTGGTGCGCGTCAAGGCGCAAGTTGTCGCCGGCCATGTGTATCAGCGCGATTCCATTTTTTCCCAGGCGATGCAACTGGGCCGGCTGGAGAGCACCGGGCTGTCTTACCGCGATATCGATGTCATCCTGGAAAAGCTGAAAGCGGTTACCGCAGCGCAAATACGCGATGTGGCGAAAAAATACTTCAACGACGACAGCCTGACCGTAGCCGTGCTGGATCCGCAGCCGCTGGAACAAAAAGCGCCGGTGAAAGCACCGAGCGGTTTAAGACATTGAGCCGGTTAACTTGATTGAAAATTCGAATGCTGACAACCGCATGGAGAAATAACGGAAAGCCGCGCGGCTGTCAGCATAAAACAGTAGATTATTGACTTTCTTTCTGCCAAGCGCCTTTATTTCTTCGTTTCTTCATGAGCATGCCCGTCGCCGCCGCCATGTTTATGCATATGGTCCATCATGCGGTGCATTTCCTCGCGATCGATGAAGCCGTCTTTGTTGACATCTTTTTTGTCAAACATGGCCTCATGATGCTTCATGAACTCCTCCTTGCTGATTTTGCCATCCTTATTCGTGTCGACAGCCGACATGTGCTCACATTGGTGACCGTGCTGATCGCCGGATTTCGCATCGCCATGACTATGGCCGCTATGACCGGATGCTTGTCCGCCGTGATGCTGATGTCCATCTTGTGTGGCATCGGCGGCAAAAGCCGCGGTTGCGCTGACTGCGAGTAAGAAGGTTGCTGCAACGGCGGCAGAAAGCACATTTCTTTTAAGGCTCATCTTGTTTCTCCTAGTGAGATGGTGAGTGAATGAAAGATCAAAAATATATTCTTCCGGCGGTTAGAAACGGCGTCAACTGGAAAGTTCGGAACACGATGGCGGCATTTCCCCTGCTGTTGTTTCAAGCGGCAATAAAATGCTGACGGTAATACTTCAATTCATTGATGGAATCATAAATATCCGCCAATGCTTCATGCTTACTCTCTTTCGTCAGCCCATTGGCTATTTCCGGCTTCCAGCGCTTGACCAGTTCTTTCAAAGTGCTGACATCGAGGTTGCGGTAATGAAAATAGGCCTCCAATTGCGGCATCGAGCGCACCATGAAGCGCCGGTCCTGGCAGATGGAATTGCCGCACATCGGAGATGCGCCGGGCGGCACATGCTGTTTCAGAAACTCGATCATTTGCGCTTCCACTTCCGCTTCGCTGTAGCGCGAGGCTTTCACCTTGCCGATCAAACCGGATTTGGAATGCGTCGATTGATTCCATTTGTCCATACCGTTCAGCACCTCATCCGGCTGGTGCACGACCAGAACCGGGCCTTCGGCTATGGTGTTGAGCTGCGAATCGGTAATCACCAAAGCGACTTCGATGATGCGATCAGCATCGGGATTCAATCCGGTCATTTCCATATCGACCCAGATGAGGTTATTGTTGTCTTGTGCCATAATGGTTTCAATTTTTTTGAATGTAATGCGCTCAATTGTGTCATATCGCCGTCAGTGCGTCACTTTTAAACAAACCGGGGAAATACCGGTTTATTTTGCGGTGATGATTTAATGCCACATGAATTTAAACTTTCAAACTCAAGATAATTGATTATGCAAACATTTACATTGATTTTTCTGATTGCGCTGCTGCTTACGGCGACAACCCAAATCTGGCTGGCTGTGCGGCATATCCGCTTTGTGCGCGCGCATCAAGACAGGGTGCCGGAAGAATTTTCCAGCCAGATCAGTCTGAACGATCACCGCAAAGCAGCGGATTACACTTGCGCCAAAACGCGCGCGGGTTATCCGGGCATATTGCTGCATGTCGTTTTATTGCTCGTTTTTACACTGGGCGGCGGGTTGAATGCTTTGAGTGATTTCTGGGCCGGCTGGCTGAGCGATCCTTTGACGCATGGCATGGCGCTGATCATCAGCACATTCTTTCTGATGAGCTTGGCTGAGCTGCCATTGAGCTATTACCGCACGTTTGTGATCGAAGAGCAGTACGGTTTCAATAAAATGACACCGGCCATGTTTTTCACCGATTTAATCAAGCAAGCCGCGCTCGGTCTGTTGCTGGGCGCGCCGCTGTTGTTCTGTGTGCTGTGGTTGATGGAAAAAATGGGCGAGAACTGGTGGTTGTACGCTTGGTTTGCCTGGATCGCTTTCAATTTATTCGTCCTGGCGATTTTCCCAACCTGGATCGCGCCATTGTTTAACAAATTCACACCGCTGGAAGACGCCACGCTCAAAACGCGCATCGAGCAACTGATGAGCAAATGCGGCTTCAAGGCCAGCGGTTTGTTTGTCATGGACGGCTCGCGCCGCAGCAATCACGGCAATGCGTATTTCACCGGGTTCGGCAAAACCAAGCGCATCGTTTTTTTCGATACGTTATTGGCGCGTTTGAATCCAAGCGAAATCGAAGCCGTGCTGGCGCATGAGCTGGGGCATTTCAAGCATCGCCATGTTATCAAGCGCATCGTGGTATCGTTTGCGATGAGTCTGGCATTTCTCTGGCTGCTGGGTTATTTGATGCAGCAAAGCTGGTTTTACCAAGGTTTGGGCGTGGACGTGGCAGCCGTGCCGTCGACGGCGATGGCGCTGTTACTGTTTTTCCTGGTGATGCCGGTGTTCACGTTCCTGCTGCACCCCATTTCCAGCCTTTACTCCCGTAAGCACGAGTTTGAAGCCGATGCCTATGCGGCGCAAAACGCCTCCGCGGACGATCTGGTGCGCGCGCTGGTCAAGCTATATCAGGACAATGCGGCCACGCTGACGCCGGATCCGCTGCATTCGGCTTTTTACGATTCTCACCCGCCCGCATCGATCCGTGTGGCACACCTACAAAGTCAGGGGCAAGCATGAATAATACTACTGTATGCGATTTAACATCCAGGCAATGCAAACCGTGCGAAGGCGGCGTGCCGCCGCTTTCCGGCGCTGAGGCGGATGCCCTCCTGCGGCAACTGAATAGCTGGCAACTGCAAGACAAACACATCAGCAAAACCTACACCTTCAAAAACTATTATCAAACCATGGCATTCGTGAATGCCGTGGCGTGGGTTTCGCATCGCGAGGATCATCATCCGGATATGCTGGTCGGTTACAACCAGTGCGTGGTGATGTACACCACGCATGCCATCGGCGGCTTATCCGAAAACGACTTCATCTGCGCGGCAAAAATCGATAAGCTGTTTGCCATTTGAGTATTCGCTCGCAAAATTCGGAACGCAAAAAAGCACATTTAATCGGACGGGTGGTTGCCGCTTTCGGCAGGCATTATTCGGTTGAAACCGAGGCAAGCGGAACCGTTTCCTGTGTGATGCGCGGCAAAAAAGGCGGTGTCGCTTGCGGCGACCGGGTTGAATATCAGCTCACCACTGCCGGGCAGGGTGTCATCGAAACGATCCAGCCGCGCAGCTCGCTGCTCTACCGCAGCGACGCTTTCAAGGAAAAAATCATCGCCGCCAACGTCACGCAAATCATCATCGTGGTTGCGGCGATTCCGAGCTTTAGCGAAGAACTGATCAGCCGCTGTCTGGCCGCCGCCGAAAGCGAAAATATCGCAGTATTGATCGTGTTGAATAAAGCCGATCTCGTGGAACCGGCACACGCAGCGATGACGACGCTGTCGCTGTACCGGGAGCTTGGTTACACTGTATTGCAATTAAGCGCAATTCAGGATGTTTCGGCGCTGCGGCCTTACTTGACCGGTCATGTCAGCGTTTTGGCAGGACAGTCCGGCATGGGCAAATCGACCTTGCTCAACGCTTTAATCCCGCAAGCCCGCCGCGCCACTGCGGAAATATCGGAAGCGCTCGACTCCGGCACACACACCACCACGCACTCGCAGCTCTATCATCTCGATGAAAACAGCGCCATCATCGACTCCCCCGGCTTTCAGGAATTTGGCCTGAGTCATATCAAAGAAGAAAACCTGGCATGGGGCTTCATCGAATTTCATCCTTATATCGGACAATGCAAGTTCAGCAACTGCCGCCACCTCAAGGAACCCGGCTGTGCTGTGTTGTCAGCGGTAGAGGAAGGGAAAATTCACTCCAAGCGCTTAGGTTTTTATCATAAACTGCTGCGGTGCGGCGATTCCGGCACGCAAGCATAGAAAATTCATTGCTGATGCATCAGTTGTATTCGCCGAAACCTAAGGAAACTCTGAAAAAGTGCCGAACGGTGATTGATCTGGCAAAATACAGGTATTTCCCCCTTCAGAGCCAACCCATGAAACAGATAACCTTTGCCGACGCTGAGTATTCGAACAAACGCAAG
>JAFEEV010000299.1 GCA_018240935.1 Pseudomonadota bacterium | reverse complement strand
CGAAGGGATTATTCCCGTAAGATCGTTTCCGATCACTGATCCGGAGCAAGGCATCGCGCTCATGGATGCACATGGTAACGAATTAGCGTGGATCGAACGGCTCGATGATCTACCGGAAGAATATTGCACGCTGATCAAATCCGAGCTGGCGAGCCGCGAGTTCATGCCGGAGATCAAACGCATCACGAAAGTTTCCGGCTTTATCACACCGAGCACTTGGCAAATCGAAACGGATCGCGGCGAAACTACGTTTATTCTGAAGGGTGAAGAGGATATCCGCCGTCTAACGGTATCGTCGTTCATGATCACGGATAGCCATGGCATCCATTTCCTGATCCGGGATCGCACGGCGCTGGATCGCCACAGCATTAAACTGCTGGATCATTTTCTATAGCACCGAAGCGCGCAAACGCTGCAAGTACCGCAAAACTGACCGGCTAGGGAAGCTCTGAAAAAGGGAAGCGAGCGACGGTCAGGCAAGGCGAAATCAGATGAAAAAGCGCAGTTTACAAAAGGTAAATGAGCATTTTGAGTCTGATTTCAACACAGCATGATCGAGCGCAGTAGTTTTTCAGAGTTTCCCTAGCTCAAGCACGGTTACGGCGCAAAAGGCACGGTAAAATGAAATTGGGCGCCGGAGCCGCTATCGGACTCTACCCAAAGCTCGCCGCCGTTTGCTTCAATCAATGCCCGGCTGATCGCAAGCCCCATTCCGATGCCTGTTTGCTTGGTGGTAAAGAAGGGTTCGAATATGCGTTTTGCCATGGCCTGATCAAGACCGGACCCGTTATCTTGCACAATAACCAGCGCCATTTTTTTATCATTCAGGACTTGTACCTGGGTAATGACCGTCAAAATGGGTGAATCGGCCGTTTGCATAGCTTCTGCGGCATTCCTGAAAAGATTCACAAGAACTTTATGCACCTGTGTGCGATTGCACTGAACAGCGGGAAGATCTTTTTCCAGCTTCAGTCGCGTACGGAATTTCCCGGATCCGTCGCTGACAACAACGTCCAGCGCGTCGCCTATCACATCATTCAGATCCAAAGACTCGGCCGCCAGCTCGCTTTTTTGCAGAAAAGCAATCAATTCGTGCAAGCCGCGGCCGGCGCGCTGCGTTTGCTCCACACAACCCTGTAGCGCATTCTGCAAACGCTTCACATCAAAACTATCGTTTCGTAATGTTTGCAGCACTACTTCGCTATAGGCGGATATCGCCGTCAGCGGCTGATTGAGCTCATGCGCAATAGCCGCAGCCGTGCGCGCGGCCGATTGTTGTTCATGAATATTTTCCCCTTCATTGCGCGGCATCCGCGATTTCTCCGGGTGAATTTTCTGTTCCGTCACATCCCGGGCAACACTCACCAGCCGGTTTGCGCTGCCGGCTTCAAAATAGACCCGCCCCGCAACGGCAATCCAGCGTTCGGTTTTTTCCAGCGGGTCAATCACGCGATATTCCGCTTTGTACTCGCCATGACTGACCGGATTCATCGCATAATCCAAAGCCGCTTGCCGGCCGGCTCGATCCGCGGGGTGTATCATGGCGACAAATCCTTCGTAACTGATGACCTCCCCGGGATAACCGCCCCAGAATTCACGCATTTGTTTATCCCAATAAACGACACCGCGTTTGAAGTCATAGTCGAAAATGCCGAAGCCCGCGGCCTGTTTCGCCAAGCGTAAACATTCTTCGCGCACTCGCAAGGTATCTTCGGCTTTCACGCGCTGCCGGGAAACTGTGAATGTGATTAAAACATACAGCTGTTGCTGCACCTCTATCGGACTGAAACTCATATCCAGCAGCATTTCCTGACCGGAACGATCGCATGCCATGATTTCGTTGCCGGTTCCCATTGGAAGCATGGCCGGCTTGTCAAAAAAAAGCGTTTGATAATAGCGGTACTGCTTCCGGTAACGCGGCGTTATCAGCATTTCCACCGCCAAGCCGGTGAGCTCATCCTCGTTGCAGCCGAATAAGCGCTGCGCAGCCGGGTTTATCAGCACGATATGTCCGGTATTCTCGATCAGCACCATTGCATCCGCTACTGCATCGAATAATGTTGCGAAACTTAAATTTTTTATTGCTTCAATCACATTATGTGTCCGCATAAAGTGAATATTTTGTTATAAAAAAGATTTAAGTTCAACTTTGATTTTTGTTCAATAATTTCCAAAATATAAGGGCTTAACCTTATGTGATTAGTGCTACGTGCTTACGCGTATATTGCATTCTTTTTTATGTAAGTAATATTTTCCAGGGCAACAAGCTTTTTAAATACATCATTGAAACTAAATAGGGAGAGATAAAAAGAATGACCTGGAATAATGCACGACGTGCCCGTTGGATGGCCTTGGCCATTACCGGGTCACTGTTAAGCGGCACCCACACATACGCTGCGGAAGCGGAAAAAACGGAGGCGGACAAGTCCAAGAAGCCGTCCGTTGTGGTTCAGAACAAAACCGCGCCGGCCAATGGTAAAAATGGCGCGCCTTTCAGCGCAATGGAACAACCGGGGCATACACGCTTCGACTTCGACAACCTGACCAAGCTGATGGAAGAGCATAAAACGCCGCTGGCCGCGATGGCTCCGGATTGGCTCAATGTCGCGATCGAGCACCGCACCCGTTACGACGTGTACGATCACGGTTTCACCAAAGCTATCCCGGGATTCAACGATTCGATTCATCAACGCACCCGTTTCTTGTTTGAAGTCAAGAATATCATCGATCCGCTCAAATTCACGCTGGAATTGACCGACATGCGCGCTCTGATGACTAGCTTCGGACAAGATCATAATCCGAACATAGCCGATCATTTCGACTTCACTCAAATGCATCTCGGTGTGCACGACAAAAACTTTCTCGGCACAGGCTATGCGGCGAAATTCGAGGTCGGCCGCTTCATGATGGATTTGGGCGAAGCCCGCCTGGTCGGTGGACACCGCTGGGGAACCTTATCGCCCGCGTTCGACGGTTTGCACTTCATGATGGGCAATACCGATGAAAAATGGAGTCTGCGCGTGTTCGGCGCCCGGCCGGTGCAGCGGGTGACGACATCATTAAACTGGAACACCCCCGAAACCTACTTCTCCGGCGCCTACGTCACCAATCGCGATCTGCGCTGGGCTAATTTCGACGGCTATTTCCTGCAATTGAACGAAAGCGATCATCTCAGACAGCGCAACTTATCGACCACCGGCTTCCGGCTGTTCGCCAAGCCCGCGAAAGGCAGTATGGATTATGAAATCGAATCCATGTACCAGTTCGGCGACACGCGCGATAAAAGCCTGTTCGCCCACCGTCACCACGGCGAGGTTGGCTACAGTTTCAATACGCCGATGCCCCTGCGCGCCGTTTACCTGTTCGACTTCGCATCGGGAGATCGCGATCCGGACAAGAATTTCGACATTCTGTACGCAAAACGCCGGGTCGAATATGGTCCGACCGGTATGTTCGGGCCGTTCTTCCCATCCAACCTGCTGTCGCCCGTCGGCTTCCGCGCCACACTCGTGCCCACGCCCACCGTACGCTTGATGATGTCGCATCGCGCATATTGGCTGGCGGATAATCGCGGCGCATTCGTCGGCAGCGGCCTGCAAGACCCGACCGGCCGCGCCGGCGGCTTTCTGGGTAATATGTTGGATATCAGCCTAGGTTGGGATCCGCAGTGGAGTTATTTGAAGCGAGTAAGCTTCGACTTTGGTTATAGCCATATATTCAAGGGCGATTACTTCGACAAGGTGCCATTCAGTCCCGGCATGAAGGACACCAATTACGGGTACACCATGGTGACTTTCAAGTTTTAACCTGTTGAAGTCCGGTTGATAATCCGGCTCCAGTACGGGAAAAACTTTGCAGCAATTGCGTGCATACAGTAAATCCGGTGAAACTGGCACTCCAAGCCAACCGGATCGATGAGTGACAAACACCATCATCCGGCTGTGCGTCGGCAACCCGGCAAGCCGCTGAGAAACCACATGCATTGTCATGCTTTCACGCCGCACGTCATGACACTGTGATCTTTACCACAACCTTGCTATGATCGGATGCAAGCGGTATAGCATCTAATTCAAGCTTAACTTTCGGGAGATCACAATGGATTACAAAATTTTGCTGACCGTATTCGCCACTGTGTTTATCGCGGAATTGGGCGATAAAACGCAATTGGCGACGATGTTGTTTGCCGCGGACAACGAGGTGAGCAAACTGACGGTTTTTATCGGCGCTTCGCTGGCGTTGATCGCAACTTCGGCAATCGGGGTGCTGGCGGGTAGTTTTATTTCCGGCTATATCAGCGAGAAACATTTGCACTACATGGCAGGGGCGGGGTTTATCTTGATTGGCGCGTGGACGCTGATCAAAGCCTGAGCAGAAGTAAAACACGCAGCGCGGCAAGCGCGCCGGGCGTTATTTGCTTTTCTTCAAGCGCAAAGTCACGCTCAGGCCGCCGCCAGGATTGTTTTCGATCGATAGCTCGCCGCCATAGACCTGCATGATATCGCGCACAATCGCCAAGCCGATGCCGTGACCGGGGGTGGATTGATCGGCGCGCACGCCGCGTTCCAGGATCCGGGCGATTTCATGCGGCTGGATGCCGGGGCCGTCGTCTTTGACTTGAATCACTACCTGATTACCCTGGTAATCAGCGGATAAATGCACACGATGACGGCACCACTTGAAGGCATTGTCGACCAGGTTGCCGAGTAGTTCCATCAAATCACCTTCGTCGATGCGCAAGCTGACGGTGTCGCCGATTGCCACGGCGATATCGGGATGTTTGCCGCGATAAGCCTTGGTGACCGTATTGACGATTCTGTCGGCCATCGGACGCAGCAGGATCAACCCCATGCCCGGTGAACTGCCGGCGGTTGCGGCGCGGCGTAACTGATACTGGATGGTGTTGTCCATGCGTTCGATTTGTTCTTGTATCGTTTTGCGCCGGGTGGCTTCATCGCTTTCGCTATGGATCGCGCCTTGCAGCACGGCGAGCGGTGTTTTCAGGCTGTGCGCCAAGTCGGCCAAGCCGTTGCGGTAGCGTTTTTGCTGTTTGTGTTCGTGCGTGATCAGAGAATTGATGCTGTCAGTCAACAGCTTGAGTTCGCTGGGATAAGTGCCTTTCAGGCTTTCCTGCCGGCCGGATTCGATCGCGGCGAGCTCCACGGAAACTTCGCGCAGTGGCAGCAAGCCCCAGCGCAATACCAGCATTTGCGTCGCGAGCAGAAAAACCGCCATCACACCCAGCCAACCCCATAAATCTTCGCGGTAACGTTCGATTTGCGCTTCGAACAGCACGGTATCGGTAATGACATGAAACGTCAGCGGATAATCGCCGGATGGTGTTTCCCAGGCGACGCCGTAGCGGTAGATAAAGTACGGTTCATCATTGAGCGTGATTTGCTCGAATTCTTTTTTACCTTTTTCCAGTAAGGCAATGGCCGGAATCGGCTTGTTCAGCGATGACGTGGAGCGCCACATTATGGTGTTGGCGGGGCCGATGATGAAGGCGTAGGTATCCGAATTGACGTGACCGAGTTCCGCGTCCAGCAGGTTGGTGGGTACATCCAATTCGCCGGATTCTTCCACTTCGGCGTCACCCATCAGCATCAATAATTTTGCAAACAGCCGGTCCTTAACGCCGACGCGCGCACTGTCGTAGAAGGCGCGATCCAGTGTCAAGGTAATGCCGGCGATAAAAACCAGCAACACCAGCGTCGCGCTGAGCAGGATGCGCTGATTGAGCGACATCATGACGATTTGTTACACTCGAGCGTGAAGCGGTAACCGCGCCCGCGCATGGTTTCGATCGGATTCAACGTGCCGCCGGGATCGAGCTTGCGGCGCAACCGGCCGATCATGACTTCGAGCACGTTGCTGTCGCGGTCCTCGTCGTGCGGATACAGATAGTCGGCGAGCGTGTGCTTGGACAGCACTTCGCCGTGGTGGCGCACCAGCTCTTCCAGCAAACGGTATTCAAACGAGGTCAATTCGATGCTTGCGCCGTTGACGGTAACCGATTGCGCCGTGACATCCAGCGTGACCGGACCGCATTTCATTAACGTTTGCGGTATACCAGTGGCGCGGCGCAGTAGCGCTCTGACCCGTGCTTGCCGTTCTTCCACTTGCAACGGCTTGG
>JAFEEV010000298.1 GCA_018240935.1 Pseudomonadota bacterium | reverse complement strand
GATCAGCTGTTGAATGGAATGGCGGTTTTCTGGCCGGTATTACGACGGGCTTCATGGAATTATTCGTAGCCTTGGGTTTGGCCGGCTCGGGCGGCAACTCTTGCGTGCCTGTCAATTCGCCAGATGGCGTTCCGGATGCGCCGTTTGTTACGCCGGGCTGCGGTTCGGCTTTTTCCTGCGGCGCGGGGTCACTCGGAATCGCAGTGGCTGTATTATCCGCCGGGGCTTTTCCGCCGTCTCCACCGGCAAAGAGCAAATAGCCGATCAAAACAACAAGAGACAGCAGTAATACGCCCGCGATGGCGATCCGGTTCCAATCCAGCGTTTCTTCATAAGTGATTTCCGGTTCGGGGTAAAGCTCTTCGATGGCTTGTGGTTGCGGCTGTTGAATTTGAATACGGATTTTTAATGTATTGCTACTCGCGTCGCGTGTCGTTTCTTGAGACATTGGGATTTCGTAAAGGAAATTTTCGATGGAATGCGCAGTATAAAGGATTTTTCGCCAATTACTGAAACCGTGTTTTGCCGCGATTGGTTATACTTCCGCTATGCACGACGATATTGAGAAAATGAACCAGCGCGCGCGCGCGTTGCGTACGGAGATCGAGCGGCATAATTACCGTTATTATGTGCTCGACAATCCCGCTATTCCCGATGCGGAATACGATCGATTGCTGCGCGAGTTGCAGCTAATCGAACAGGATTATCCGCAATTGATCACCGCCGAGTCACCGACGCAGCGGGTGGGCGCGGCGCCGCTCAAAGCCTTCGCGCAAATCACGCATGCTATTCCGATGTTGTCGTTGAGCAATGCGTTTGAAGACGGCGAAGCCGAAGCTTTCGACCGGCGTGTGCGCGAAGGGCTGACTGCCGATGAGATCGAATATGCCGCCGAACCGAAATTTGACGGACTGGCGGTCAGTTTGCGTTATGAAAACGGTGTGTTCAAAACCGGCGCTACGCGCGGCGATGGTTACACCGGCGAGGATATCACGCTGAACCTGAAAACGATCCGGTCGATACCGTTGAAGTTACCGGTGGATAGTCCCCCTGCGTTGCTGGAAGTGCGCGGCGAAGTATTAATGCTGAAAAAGGATTTTCTGCGGTTGAATCAGCAGCAATCGGCCAAAGGCGAGAAGGAATTCGCCAATCCGCGCAACGCCGCCGCGGGTTCGCTGCGTCAACTCGATCCCGGCATAACCGCAACCCGGCGGCTCACCTTTTTCGCCTATGGCATTGGTCAATGCGACGATGCGCAGTTGCCGCAGGATACGCATCACAATATGCTGCGCTATTTGTCTTCGTTACATTTTCCCGTATCGGCGGAATGCCGGGTGGTGACGGGATTGCCGGGATTACTCGATTATTACCGCATGATCGGCGCCAAGCGGGACGATTTGCCGTACGCCATCGATGGTGTGGTGTATAAGGTCAATTCGCTGGCGTTGCAGGAAAAGCTCGGATTCGTATCGCGTGCGCCGCGCTTCGCCGTCGCACACAAATTTCCCGCGCAGGAAGCGATGACGCAACTGCTCGCTATCGATGTGCAAGTCGGCCGCACCGGTGCGTTGACGCCGGTTGCGCGCTTGCAGCCGGTGTTTGTCGGCGGCGTCACCGTGACCAATGCCACCCTGCATAACGCCGATGAAATCGAGCGCAAGGATGTGCGCATCGGCGACATCGTGATCGTGCGCCGCGCCGGCGATGTCATTCCGGAAGTGGTGGCGGTGGTGGCGGAAAAACGTCCGCCCGGCGCTTTGGTGTTTACCATGCCGGAACATTGTCCGGTGTGCGGCGCGAAAGCGGTGCGCTTACCAGGCGAAGCGGTGGCGCGTTGCACCGGCGGATTGTTCTGTCCCGCGCAGCGCAAACAGGCGCTGTTGCATTTCGCTTCGCGCCGGGCAATGGATATCGAGGGTCTGGGCGACAAACTGGTTGATCAATTGGTCGATCAGGCGATCGTGCGCACACCGGCGGATTTGTACCGGTTGGGAATCGCCGCGCTGGCCAATCTCGAACGCATGGCGGATAAATCGGCGAACAACATTGTCAGCGCGATAGAAAAAAGTAAGCGCACTACACTGGCGCGATTTATCTACGCACTCGGTATCCGCAATGTCGGCGAGGCAACGGCGAAAGATTTAGCGGCGCATCTGGGCAGTCTGGACCGGTTGATGGCGGCGGACAGCGAGCGCTTGCAGCAGATTCCCGATGTCGGCCCGGTGGTGGCGCAAAGTATCGCCGATTTCTTCGCCGAAGCGCACAACCGCGAAGTCATCGAACAACTGCGCGCCTGCGGCGTGCATTGGGATGAACACGAGGAAAAACCGGTTTTAGCCGCTGCGGCAGCCCCTTTGAGCGGAAAAACATTCGTACTGACCGGCACGCTGCCGACGATGAGCCGCGAGGAAGCGAAAGAAAGAATCGAAGCGCTGGGCGGCAAAGTCAGCGGCAGCGTCTCGAAGAAAACCGACTATGTCGTCGTCGGCACCGATCCGGGCAGTAAGTATGACAAGGCGGTCAGTTTGGGGGTAACTATTCTTGATGAAACAGCATTGTCGGAGATGTTGGTTTAAGTAGAAGGTATCTTGTTAAAATAAGCTTCCAAGTAACGCTGAAGCAGTCAAAATCTATTGAATCGGGAGATATTTATGAGTGATGCATCCATGATTGATACAGTTATAAGCGATTTAAGCTGGCTAAACGATACTATTAGTGGCGTCGATATTTATAGCGAATTATATAGACCTCCAACAATCTTTTTTGATCCTGGTAGTACTGCAACTAAGAGTCTTGGAACTTACAAATACCCTTATAAAACACAAGCTGAGTTACAGGGCATTGTTGCTGGCAATATGTCGGGCCAGGTTCTCGGGTTCAAACGCGGTTCTCAACTGCGAGTCACCGGGGGACTCGGATTATCATTAAATGTTTATGGGTCAGCTGCAAAACCTTTTGTAATCTGTCCATATGGTGACGCTTTGCCGCTCCCCATTATCACAGCCGGTGCCGTCGTTACGTGGGTTCTCCATGATGCAATTAATAATATTTGGTCTTATACGGTTGGCGTCACCGAAGTTGATATATGGAGGTCACACGTACGCCAAAAGAAAGTGGCGTTTACAAATAATGTTGCCGAAACCCTGATAACTGCGGGTATATCG
>JAFEEV010000297.1 GCA_018240935.1 Pseudomonadota bacterium | reverse complement strand
TTATTAAGTGCAAACGGTTTTGCGGTACTGGCTCTAGGCATTTTCCCGCAGGCATTGATGAGTCTAAGTTTGTACGCTATTCAAAATTCCATGTAATTCAGAATGAACAAGGATATTTTTCAAAAAATATCCTTGTTCGACCAACTCTATTAGAAACATCCTTCGAAATTGAAAATACTCTTTCTTGTCGAAGTATTTTCTTTTCTCTAATCGCTACTTTCCTTTCAAAGATTGCCAAGAATTTTTATGCAATGCATAAAAATATCATTTTGTTATTCAATAATCTTGATTTTCCTAAAGCAATCCCTATATTGAAGCAAAATATTTAAGGAGATTAACGTGCAAGCTGAAACAAACAAAGAACAATTAAACTTTCAAGCAGAAGCGAAACAATTATTAAAATTAATGATTCATTCCTTATACAGTAATAAGGAAATTTTCTTGCGGGAATTGATTTCAAATGCTTCGGATGCAGCTGATAAATTGCGTTTTGAGGGCCTCACCGATGCCGCACTCTATGAGTCGGATTCCAATCTTAAAATTCACGTGAGTTATGACGCTAACGAGCGCACGATAACAATCTCGGATAATGGGATTGGTATGTCGCGGCAAGAAGTTATTGATCATATCGGAACCATCGCGAAATCAGGTACACGTGAATTCTTTAATTCCTTGACTGGTGACCAGATTAAAGATGCGCATTTGATCGGTCAATTCGGTGTTGGCTTTTATTCTGCATTTATTGTGGCCGATAAAGTTACCTTGATCACCCGTCGGGCAGGATTGACTGCCGAGCATGGTGTCCGCTGGGAATCCAGCGGTGAAGGGGATTACACATTGGAAACTGTCGAGAAAGTGGCACGAGGCACCGACATTATTTTGCATTTACGCGCCGATGAAGATGAATTCCTGAATGGCATTCGAATTCGCAATATTATTCGTAAATATTCCGATCACATTACGTTACCTATCGTAATGAAGAAAGAGGAATGGTCGCAGGATGAAAATAGAAATAAAATTACCGATGAAGATGAAACGATAAACCAAGCTAATGCATTGTGGGCGCGCCCTAAAAACGAAATAACAATTGAGCAATACAATGAATTTTATAAGCATGTGGCGCATGATTTCGAGCCTCCGCTAGCCTATTTACATGCGCGCGTAGAGGGCAAACAGGAATATACGCAGCTTCTATACATTCCGGCGCGAGCTCCTTTCGATTTGTTCGATCGGGAGCGCCGTCATGGAATTAAATTGTATGTACAGCGTGTATTCATTATGGATGATGTGGAAAAATTATTGCCGAATTATCTGCGTTTCGTACGCGGTGTAATCGATTCGAACAATCTGCCACTGAATGTGTCGCGCGAGATCCTGCAAGAATCCAAGGATATTGACGCAATCCGGGCTGGTGTCGTCAAGAAAGTATTGGGTTTGATCGAGGACATATCCAAAAACGAGGATGAAGAAGGAAAAGAAAAATACAAATCTTTCTACCGGGAGTTCGGTCAAGTTTTAAAGGAAGGTGTCGGCGAAGACTTTGCCAACCGGGAGCGTATCGCGAAGCTGCTGCGTTTCACGACTACGCATAGCGATACCGATGAACCGGCTGTTTCTCTTGATACTTATGTGCAACGCATGAAAGACGGCCAGAAAAAGATTTATTACGTTACTGCCGATAATTTGAAAGCCGCACAAAACAGCCCTCACTTGGAAGTTTTCCGCAAGAAAGGTATTGAAGTGTTGTTGCTGTCCGATCGAATTGATGAATGGCTAGTGAGTAATTTAACCGAATTTGACGCTAAGCCGCTGCAATCAGTCGCTAAAGGCGGCTTGGATTTGGGTGATCTGGAAGATGAAGCGGAAAAAGAAGAACGTGAAAAAGAAACCAGTGCTTTTCACGAGCTGACAGAAAAAATGAAACAAACGCTCAGCGAACAAGTAAAAGATGTTCGGGTTACTTTCCGGTTAACTGAATCGCCCGCTTGTCTAGTTGCGGATACTTATGACATGGGCGGGAATCTTGAGAGATTGCTGAAATCCGCCGGACAAAAAGTGCAACATACCAAACCGATCCTGGAAATCAATCCACACCACCCGATGGTGCGGCGATTGAAGAACGAAGTTGAAAACTTCGAGGATTGGAGCCATTTATTATTTGGCCAAGCTTTACTAGCTGAAGGTGGGCAACTTGAAGACCCGGCCGCATTCGTAAAAAGATTGAATGAACTGTTATTGCTGAAGTCCTGAAGTTGATAAAGTTCTTTTGTTTCCAATAAATCTTCCGGCATATGGCTCGTGAGGCCGGAAGATTCAAAATCCTCCTGAAACTTCTACTCGGTTCGAGTGTCCATTCTTTGCATACAAAAACATTGAACAATTTTCAAGATAAGTATTCAGGTGAGCAGTGGGCAGATCAAAAAAGAATCAAATTGCGGATTTAGTCGAACCCTATCAAGCAAAGTTGCTAACGCCGTTTGCCGTACTTGGTATTAAAACAGAAGAAGATTGGCTGACAGCTATTGATTATCTACCAGTCGATACGCCGGTACTGACGCCTCAGACTTCACTGGCGAAAGAAGTATATAAGCAATTGCAAGCCTATCTGGCTGAACCCGGTTTTATATTTGATTTGAGTTTGCATATCAGTGGAACAACGCATCAAAGGCGTGTTTGGCAAGCTATTCAGGCGATTCCAAGCGGGGAAACGAGCAGTTATGCAGAAATTGCTACGCAATTGCACTCCGCTCCTCGGGCAGTAGGCCGAGCATGCGGCGCCAACCGGATACCTATCATCATACCGTGCCATCGGGTTATATCTAAAAATGGTGGATTAGGAGGTTTTATGAATGCGAGTGATGGCGATCCTCTTGAGATCAAACGTTGGTTATTACGTCATGAGAGCACCTGAGCTTAACGCCGGCCTGCTGGATGAATTTTCCGATGCCTTATGGCTGGAAGATGGCTTGTCGCGTAATACGCTGGACAGTTATCGTAATGATTTACAGCTTTTCAGCGAATGGCTTAGAAAACGCAATCAGGATAACCGGATGCTCACTGATGCAACTCATACTGACTTGCTCGAATTTCTCGCTTCCAGAGTTTCCGCTAAGATCAAGACCAGCACAACCAGTCGTGAATTATCCAGTCTGAAGCGTTTCTATCGTTTTTTATTGCGGCAGGGAAAAATTACCACGGATCCCAGTCTCAATATCGAAACACCCAAATTGCAGCGCAGCTTACCGGAGAGTCTTACTGAGAAGGAGGTTGAGCTGTTGCTGAGTGCTCCCGATTTGCAGCATCCACTTGGTTTGCGCGATCGGGCCATGCTGGAGGTGTTATATGCGAGCGGACTGCGTGTATCGGAGTTAATCAATTTAAAGTACTCGCAGGTCAGTATGGACATGGGAGTTTTACGTGTCATGGGCAAAGGCAGAAAGGAACGTCTTGCGCCACTGGGAGAGGAGTCACTCGAGTGGTTAAGCCGTTATACCAAAGAAGCCAGACTTTCGCTGCTAAATGGCATCGTAACCGATACCATATTTGTGACGGCGCGTGGCGCAGCGATGACACGCCAAGCGTTTTGGTACTTGATTAAGCGCTATGCGCAAGTTGTCGGTATTGAGAAGCAGCTTTCCCCGCATACCCTGCGGCACGCCTTTGCCACGCATCTGTTGAATCATGGTGCGGATTTGCGCGTTGTGCAATTGCTGCTTGGACATGCGGATATTTCCACCACGCAGATTTACACGCATATTGCCCGTGAGCGTCTAAAGCAATTGCATGCTAAGCATCACCCTCGCGGCTAGTCGCGGCAATTGCCGATCATCTTTTAGCCAGCAGCACATAAAGCGCCAAGCTTCCAAGGCCCATAAAAGCAATCAACGACCAATCGGGAATAGTGAGCGATAGCAGCTTCCAATCAATGCTCGCGCAATCGCCGTTGGCTTCGAACATGCCGGGCCACCAGCCGGCAATCGGCAAGGAATTCAGAAAGGCTTCTTCGGGACTGATGCCACATTCAAATGCCTCGGGATATCGTATCAACCACGCATGCCGCGTAGCGATGATTGCGCCTGTCAGGGCAAATCCGCATAGCAGGAAGCCATAAATACGGCGCCCAATCGCTTTGGGATTATGAAGAAACGCAAGCAAAGCGGTTATTCCCAACAGCCAGTAGGCAACACGTTGCGCTACGCACAGCGGGCAAGGGAGTAACCCTTGCATATGCTGTAAAAATTGTGCGTAGCCTAGCAGACCGATACAGCCAAGGAAAATCAATAAAAATAGTAGTCGCATTTTGTTTTTTCTTTAATCGGATGGATTGCTCAGTTTGTCCATTAAGCGTTTGTGGATTTCAGATAGTTTGTTATCATCAGGAAAATCAGCTTGACGGATATTTATAGTAGCACTGGAGTTTACTTTTCACTTACTTAATTGAGGAGATTTGCCATGCGAACAACGATACTGATCATCACTTTGATTACTGCCACATTATTTATTTCCGGTACATCGCTTGCAGAATTAGGGAAAATGGATAAAGCCGAAGCGCAAGCTAAAACCAAATTCGATCATATCGGATTGGCTGAGATGTATGAAAAAGAAGCCAGTGAAATGGATGCGAAAGCCAAGGAACAAAAAGTGTTATTGGAAGAATATAAACGGCATAGCGAATATTACGGCCGAGAAGGCCAAGATTTCCAGTCGCACCATGAAGCTTTACTGCGGGAATATTCCAGAGCCGCTGAGCGTAATAAGGAGATGGCCGCCTTACACCGTAAAATGGCCGAGTAAGCAGAGACAAATTCAATCAATCATTTCATTTTTCTTTCCAAATAGCATATGTAAGCAATAGCCAGGCGGTGAGAAACGAAACACCGCCAAACGGCGTGATCATGCCGAGGCCGCGCATGCCTGTCACGCTGAGCACATAAAGGCTAAAGCTGAACAATACGATACCCGCCATCATCAGCCAGCCGGATACGGGCATCAGGCGGGATTTGGGGAAATGCAATAACAGTAAGCCGATGACGATGATGCCAAAGGCGTGATAAAAATGATATTGCACACCGGTATGATAAACCGACAGCATGTCGGCTGATAAAACCCGTTTCAATCCGTGTGCACCGAAAGCGCCCAGGGCGATGCATAAAACCGTATTCAAGGTACCCAGTATGAGAAAAGTTTTTGGCATCGCCTATCCAATCCTTCTTGTTTTCGTGAAATAAAGTAATCTTGTGGACTGTGCGTGCTTCAGGTGTTCTTGGTTTTTGTGACATCCGCTTCGCACATACCGTGCGCGAATTTTACCTGAATTCGATCGCCGCCATGAATTTGTTTGCTGTCACGGATGATGGTGTTTTGCGCGGTGTACGCGATGCTATATCCGCGCTCAAGCACCGATTGCGGATTCAAATGAGATAGCTGGGCTTGCCTATGCTGGAGCTTGACCGACAGAGTCTCGAAGTGGCGGATGCAGGCGGAATGCAAGCGCGCAGTCAGTACTTTTTGATGCTCTTCGATTCTGGCAATATTGGGACTTGCCGTTGCCAATCGTTGATTGAATTCGAGTAATTTCCACTGTTTTTTTTCTAATTGATGGCTGCAAGTTTTTATCAACCGGTCCTGCAGGTGTTGCAGATGAATGAATTGCTGCCGGATGCGATCGCCCGGATAAATAAGACGATGCGACAGCATATCGAGCTGTTGCATGGCATTCTCTACACGATGCAGCATGGCGCGAGCAAGGCGCATTTGCAAGGTTTTTAAATGCTGGCTTAACTCCTTATGATCCTTACTTGCTATTTCAGCCGCTGCCGTTGGCGTGGGGGCGCGCACATCAGCGGCGAAATCTGCGATGGTAAAATCCGTTTCGTGGCCGACACCGCAGATCACTGGAATAGTGCTGGTGGCAATGGCGAATGCAACGATTTCCTCGTTGAATGCCCATAAATCTTCAATACTGCCCCCGCCGCGGCAAATGATCAACACATCGCATTCGGCGCGTTGATTGGCGGTTGTTATTGCTGCCGCGATCAAACCGGCTGCGGTTTTTCCCTGAACTAAAGCGGGGTAGAGGATAACCGGCACGGATGGCATGCGCCGTTGCAATGTCGACAAAACATCGCGTAACGCGGCTGTATCCAAGGAAGTGATGATACCGATTTGTTTGGGAAATGCGGGTAGTGATTTTTTCTTTGCCGGATTGAACAATCCGGCTTTGTCCAGTTTCGCTTTAAGCCTCTCGAAGGCCTCGAATAATTCTCCTAAGCCGGCGCGCCGCATCGTTTCGACATTGAGCTGAAAATCACCGCGGGGTTCATAGAGAGTAACTAGCGCCAGTACTTCGACTTGCATACCGTCTTTGGGTTGCCAGTCCATATACTGATGTTTATGACTGAATAGCACGCAGCGGATTTGTGCGCTCGAGTCTTTAAGCGAAAAGTACCAATGACCGGACTGATAGCACTTCAAATTCGAGATTTCACCTTTCACCCATAGTAACGGAATGTTCTGCTCCAGGAATTGCTTGGTGTTGCTATTCAGCTCGCTGACTGTAAGTACTGTACGTACAAAGTTTGCTAACGGAAAAGGAAAAAGATTCATGATGAGTGCATGCAAATATTCGTATCATTTGTTGAAACTGTACCAATTCGCAACGCTTAAAGCGTGCTATTATTTTATATAACTATATGTTTATTAAATAATTATGTGAGATTAAAAAATAATCAAGGGAGAAAAAATGTTTGGATTTGGTTACTTAATTCTTATACCGGCTACATACTCACAGGCTTATCCACAGAAATTGTGGATAGAAAGCCGGTTATTTTTGCAGCGAATTGAATGCTGCTATGCTTTGCATGCTGAGCCGGCTACATAGTTATAGAATATAATTAAATAATTTTGGTAAGCCACAGAATGATACCTGGATCTAAAGTGAGTGAGGAGATTATCACGTGTTATCGTTAATTCAAGCAGCCGGCTGGCCGATTTGGCCGATCATCATTGCTTCCGTCGTAGCCTTGGGTATTATCGGGGAACGTATGTGGACATTGCGATTGAGCATTATTGCACCGAAAGAATTGCTTCCCAGGGTGCTGAACGAATATAAGCGCATTGGCGTGAATCCCGAGATGCTGACACGCTTGCAAAAGCACTCCCCCTTGGGGCAAATTCTTGCAGCCGGACTCAAGAATGTTAAAAGCACACGTGAAATCATGAAAGAATCGATCGAAGAATCCGGCCGGGTGATTGCACATGATCTAAATCGCTATCTGACAACATTGGGAACGATTGCCGCACTAAGTCCGCTGATGGGTCTGTTCGGTACTTTAGTCGGAATGATTGAGATTTTCGGATCGAATTCGCCCACCGGCAGCAATCCGGCGCAGCTTGCTTACGGAATTTCCGTGGCGCTGTATAACTCCGCCTTCGGGATACTGGTAGCCATTCCCAGCATGATTTTTTACCGCCATTTTCGTGCGAAGGTCGATGATATCGTCGTGGAAATGGAATTGCAGGCATTGAAGCTGGTCGAAATGGTGCATGGCGAACGGGAAACTTGAGTGAGTCTACAAAGTTAATCGAGACGTCGAAAAGAGTATCAGTGCCACAGGGCTGGAATGGTAAATGCGGTGAAACATGATGCAGGCTTAGTAGTGTATACTTCGGTTCGATCAATTTGGACCTGAAATATAAACAGGAACAGATAGCTAGACAGGATGGAGCATGTTTTCAGCGGCCGTTCGATCCCGGAGTCTGGACATCACGCGGTCAAACTGAATAAAGTAATGGTCAATGGTTTTCTTGGTAAAAGATTTTCAGGCTGATTGTTTTATACATACATGAACGAGAACAGTGGTATTTTGAGAAACACAAATCCGAACATAAATCATAGATACCTGATTGTTATTTTGTTGTTTGTTTGTATTATCGCGGTGCAAGGCTGCGCATCGGCGCCGAAAAATGGTAATTTGGAAACTGATCCGGTTGATCCGCACGAATCGGTTAATCGTGCTTCTTATGATTTTACCGACAAAGTCGATCGGACGGTGTTTGTGCCCATAGTAAACGCCTATATCGATTATGTTCCGAATGCTGCGCAACGTTCGATCGGCAATTTCTACGATAACTTGTCGTATCCCAATGTCATGCTGAATTCTTTTCTGCAAGGCAAGGTAAAGCAAGGCGCTTCCGATACCTTGCGTTTTTTTGTGAACTCAACGGTGGGAATGTTAGGGCTTTTTGATATGGCGTCGCACATGGGATTACAGAAGAATGATGAAGATTTCGGTCAGACACTCGGTGTTTGGGGTGTGAATCCCGGGTCTTACTTGTTCATTCCCCTGATCGGTCCGAGCAGCGAACGTGATGTAACCAATATTCCCGTAGGAATTTTTACCAATGTATTATTCTATGCCGGCCTTGCGGTCGGATCATACTTTGCGGCTCCTTTGACCATCCTGGGCGCTATCGATAAACGTGCGCGCTTGGTTGGGGCAATGCGAATTCGTGACGAAGCTGCAATTGATCCCTATCTGTTCGTGCGCGAAGCTTCCATGCAACAACGCGAATTTCTCGTGCATGACGGCAAGCTGCCGTTGGATCTTTATGACTCCGAACCCTTTCAGGATAATCCCTTTGAAAAAGGCGGGCAAAAGAAAAAATGATAAATGCGGTTTTCATCTCATGTTTGTTCTTGTGAACTATTTACGGGAAGGCGCTTGTATGTGAAATCAAAATTAGCTTGAATGGCAGCGAATGATTTTTCCATTGGGAATTTGTAACGTAATTAAGTGCTTAGGAATATATGAACGGATTTCAAAGAATAGCGGCTGTGGCGCAGCAACCTGATGATTTTACGGTTAACGGTGAAGCACCTGAATCATATACAGCACCAGCCCCGAATAAGGATGGAATCGATACCGCCGAGCTGGAGACGAAGTTTGCTCAAGCGCGTGCCGCCATGCTGGCATTACAGAATCCGGACGGACACTGGTGTTTCCCGCTCGAAGCCGACTGTACCATTCCGGCCGAATATATTTTGATGATGCATTTCATGGATGAAATCGACGTCATTCTGGAAAACAAAATCGCCCGTTTCATCCGCGATAAGCAGGATATGACGCATGGCGGCTGGCCGCTCTACTATGGCGGTGCGTTTGATATCAGTTGCACGATCAAATCGTATTATGCGTTGAAGCTGGCAGGTGATTCGACCGATGCTCCGCACATGGTGCGCGCACGCGAAGCAATCCTGCAGCGCGGCGGGGCGGCCAAAGCAAATGTCTTCACACGCTTGCTGCTGGCCATGTACGACCAGATTCCGTGGCGCGGTGTACCCGTAGTTCCGTCGGAACTGGTGCTGCTGCCAAGCTGGTTCCCTTTTCATATCAGCAAGGTTTCGTATTGGTCGCGCACGGTGATGATTCCGCTGTCCATCCTGTGCACGATGAAAGCGCGTGCGATCAATCCGCGCAAAGTGAATATCCGCGAATTGTTCATCGTGCCGCCCGAAGAGGAAAAAAATTATTTTCCCAAGGCGGATACGCTGTTGAAGCGCGCTTTTATGCTGGTTGAGCGTATCTTGTCGCGTGTCGAACCGAAATTGCCGCAATCGATACGGCAGTATTCGATACGTAAAGCTGAGCGCTGGACGCTCGAGCGCTTGAACGGTGAGTGCGGTATCGGCGCCATTTTTCCGGCCATGGTCAATGCGCACGAGGCGCTAACCTTGCTTGGCTATGACTATGATCACCCGAACCGTGTGCAATGCCGTAACGCGCTACGCGGATTGCTGGTCGACGAAGGAGAGCGTTCCTGGTGTCAGCCCTGCACATCGCCAGTCTGGGATACGGTATTGACAAGCTTGGCGCTACAGGAAGACCCCACGACCGGCCAGGAACCGGTGTTGAAAGCACTGGATTGGCTGGTCGAGCAGCAGGTTCTGGATGAGCCGGGCGATTGGCGCGACAAGCGCCCCGATCTACCCGGCGGCGGCTGGGCTTTCCAATATGCCAATCCGCATTATCCGGATCTCGACGATACTGCCGCAGTGGCTTGGGCATTAGACCAAGGAGGGGCGGAGCGGCATCAGAAATCGCTGGAGCGTGCAGCCAACTGGCTCGCGGGTATGCAGTCGCGTAATGGCGGTTTTGCCGCTTTCGACATTGATAATGTCCATCACTATTTGAATGAAATTCCTTTTGCCGATCACGGTGCGCTGATCGATCCGCCAACCAGCGACGTGACGGCGCGCTGTGTCGGTTTACTGGGAAAATACGGCAAGCATCAGCGCGAAGTCTGGCGCGGTATCAGTTTTTTGCTGCGCGAACAGGAAAAAAACGGCTCCTGGTTCGGGCGCTGGGGGACGAATTACATTTATGGCACCTGGTCAGTGCTGGAAGCCTTCCGGTTGGCCAAGTTCGATATGCAGCACCATTCGGTGCGCCGCGCCGTGGCGTGGCTGGAATCGGTGCAAAGAGTGGACGGCGGCTGGGGGGAGACCAATGATTCTTATTTGGATACTCAACTGGCAGGCCGGTTCACGGAAACCAGCACCGCGTTCCAAACCGCGTGGGCGGTGCTGGGGCTCATGGCGGCGGGGGAAGTGCATAGCGAATCGGTACGCAGCGGTATCCAGTATTTGCTGCGCAACCAGTGCGACGATCATTTGTGGGAAGAGCCCTGGTTTACCGCGCCTGGCTTCCCGCGAGTCTTTTATCTGCGCTATCACGGCTATTCAAAATTCTTTCCGCTGTGGGCATTGGCGCGCTATCGTACTTTGACAAGGGAAAGCCAGAATTGAAAATTATCGGAGTGGTGTCGGCGCTGAAGTCCGAAGCCAGCTGCTTGATGGAAAAACAAAACTTCCCGCTTTACCAGGTGGTGGAAATCGGGGAGAGGACCTCGGTATGTCTTAGCAGTATCGGAAGCAAGGCGGCGCGAGGGGCAGCATTGAAATTGCGCGAGCACGACATCAATGCCCTGGTTAGTTTCGGTGTCGCGGCTGCTGTCAATAACGAATTGATTCCCGGTGATCTGGTGTTGCCCGAAGCGGTTACGATGAATGGCGAGATTCTGCCGGTGGATTTGGAATGGCGTAACCGGCTGGCGGGCGTGATGTCAAAACAGCTGACTGTTGCAGGTGGAATTCTGGCGTCTTGCGAGGAGCCGCTGACTTCAACCGAACAAAAACTTGCGCTGGGTGAAGCAACAGGCGCTTGCGCGGCGGATATGGAAACGGCGGCGATCGCAAAAGTGGCGGCCGAAGCCGGTATCTCGTTTCTTGCCATCCGCGCGATTGTCGATCCTATCGAATTTTCTCCGCCGGAAGCCCTGATGAGTGCGGTTTATCCGGATGGCAGCGTGGATGCGGTTCAGTTGATTAAATTAGTGCTGAGCGGATCCGTATCGATCAGAACGCTGATCCATCTTGGGCTCGGCATGCATGTGGCGCGCTCCGCGTTGCTTGAGGTTGTGCAAAGAACCGGACTGACTTTTGCCAGCGACTACATGCCTTCTTATCGTAATCTTCAGGAAAATCAAAGTCAGTCAATCAATAACGAGTGATTGGAATTGCAATGCAGCCAGTTGTGCGTACAACGGACTGGTTTGCAACAATTGCGCATGCGTTCCTATTGCATCCAACCGTCCGTGATTCAGAACTGCGATGCGGCCGGCGGATTGCACAGTCGCCAGACGATGCGCGATGACCAGCGTGGTGCGGTTGCGCATCAACTGCTGCAACGCTTGCTGCACCCAATGCTCGCTTTGCGCGTCCAGCGCGCTGGTGGCTTCGTCCAGCAACAAAACCGGCGCATCGGCCAGAATCGCCCGGGCAATGGCCAGACGCTGTTTTTGCCCGCCCGATAAACCCAATCCGGAATCTCCCAAGTGTGTTTGATAGCCTTGCGGCAATTGGCAGATAAACTCATGCGCGTAAGCAGCTTCAGCCGCCGCTTGCACATCCGCATCGCTGGCATCGGGGCGGGCGTAGCGCAGATTGTCGCCGATGGTGCCGTAGAACAGCGCCGGGGTTTGCGACACCAGCGCAAAGCAGCGGCGTAAATCAAACAGATCGAGACTGCGGATATCGATGCCTGCCAGTTTGATCGAACCGGATTGACTGTCAAAGAAACGCAGCAACAAGTCGAACAACGTCGACTTGCCCGCGCCGGAAGGACCGACCAATGCCAGCGTTTCACCGGCCCGGACCGTCAAGGTTAGATTGTCGATAGCCAGGACATCGGGGCGTGAAGGGTAGGCAAAGCACAACTGGTTAATCTCGATGTTTCCAGGCGTTGCGGGCAAAGCATGCGGTTCTTGCGGAGATTGAATCAGATTCGGCGCTTGCAACAGTTCCATCGTGCGTTCGGTGGCGCCCGCGGCGCGTTGCAGTTCACCGATGACTTCCGAAATGGAGGCAACCGCCGAGCCGACGATGACGCTGTAGAAAACAAATGCCGCCAATTCGCCTGCGCTGATCCGTTCTTCGATTACATCCAGGCCGCCCACCCACAACATTACACCGACCGCGCCCATCACCAGCAAAATGACCAGGGTAATCAGCAAGGCGCGTTGCAGTGTGCGTTGTTTGGCGACGGCGAAAGCTTCTTCAACATGATCGTGAAACTTACGCTGATCGATGAATTGATGGTTATATGCTTGCACGGTTTTGATCTGCCCGAGCACTTCACCGACGTAAGCGCCGACGGCGGCGATTTTATCCTGACTCTGGCGCGACAATTGCCGCACACGGCGGCCGTAAATCAGAATCGGCACTACCACCAGCGGCACGCAAATCGTGACCAGCGCGGTTAGTTTCGCATTGGTGATAAACAGCCAGATGATGCCGCCGGCCATCATAATCAGATTGCGCAGCGCAAACGATATCGATGAGCCGATCACGGTTTGCAGCAGCGTCATATCGGCGGTCAAACGCGATTGGATTTCGAGACTGCGATTATCCTCGAAGAACCCCGGGTGCAGATGAATCAGGTGGTTGAATACCCGGTTGCGGACATCGGCAATCACCCGCTCACCCAGCCAGGTGACCCAGTAATAGCGTGTAAACGTGCCGATAGCCAAGGCGATCACCAACAGCAGAAATAGGCCGACATACTGACTCAGCAGTTCCTTGGATTGCGTGGCGAACCCCTGATCGATCATCAGCCGGATACCTTGCCCGATCGACAACGTAATCGTGGCGGTGAATAACAGCGCCAGCAAACTGTAGACAACCTGACGCCGGTAGGGCGCGATAAATTGCGCTGCTTGTTTGACTGACTGCCAGCGCGTTTGCGTGTTCTTTGGAGAATCTGTCATGAATGAACCCCGCCGGATAGCGGGGACTGCTGTAATTGCTATAAGCTGAGTTAATTAATCGTGAGAATCGGGTTTTCTCACAAATCCGGCGATGAGCAGTATCCAGGCAACGATCAGCCCGAAAATGGCCGGGATA
>JAFEEV010000296.1 GCA_018240935.1 Pseudomonadota bacterium | reverse complement strand
TAGCCCGGCGGCAGTTTAATTTCTTTCGCAACACGTTGCTGAAGCTCCGCTACAAAACCACCCATGTCGCGTTCGTGCACGTTGGCCCCCACAACAACCCGGCGCTTGGCGAATTCACGCGAGATAATGGCCGGACCATCGACCACTTTAATATCCGCAACCGCACTCAGCGGTATCAATCTCCCGCCGGATCCCATACCGCTTGGCGCCGCATCGGCAGGCCTCAGCAAGAGTTCCTTGATCGCCTCAACATCATAGCGGTACTTCTCCGGGAATCTCAGCAACAAGGTAAAACGCCGTTCACCTTCAAACACCTGCGTAACCGCTTTTCCGCCAATTGCAGTTGCAATCAGTTCATTCACATCGGAAACGTTAAGACCGTGACGGGCAATTGCGCGCCGGTCGATATGAATGGTCAATTCCTGTTGACCGGATAAGCGTTCAATACGGATATCCCTGGCGCCGCGCGTCGATTTGACAATGCGCGCCACCTGTTCGGACAGTTTGCGTAATTCTTCCAGGTTATCACCGAAAATTTTGATCGCCACTTGCGAACGCACACCGGTCACCATCTCATCCACGCGTTGCGCAATCGGCTGGGAAATGACAATATTGACGCCGGGCAATGTCGTCAGCGCTTTGCGAATATCTTCTTCGATTTCCTGTTGAGTACGCCCCGATCCTGCCAACTCCAGATCGGCAATTGGATCCGATTCATTTTGCGATGCCGGATCGGCTGGCGATTCGCCCCGTCCGATCTTGGACACTACGGCTTTAACACCCGGAATCTCCGCAATCATGCGCATGGCTTCTGTTTCCAATTTGATCGCTTCTTCCAATGAAATGGAGGGAGCGCGGATAATCACCGGGGTCACCGCTCCTTCCTTCATGATCGGAATAAAGGATTTACCGAGCAGCGGAAACAGTGCAAATGCAACCATTAACGAGCCGATAGCGATAATCAAGGTTTTCTTCTGATTATGCATTGCTGCATCAAATACTCGCAGATAAGCGCGTTTAAGTGCTGCTACGATCCTAGTATCTTGTTCGCTGCCGCCGGTCAATAAATAATCGCTCAGCACCGGCGATAGCAACACCGACACAAAGAGTGCAATCAATAGCGAAATGGCGATCGTGATTGCGAGCGGACTAAAAGTTTTACCTTCCATACCTTCAAGTGTCATCAATGGCAGAAACACCAATATCGTAACGAAAACGCCGAAAATCACCGGTGTTCCGACTTCAGCCACGGCATTGACAATAACATTGAATTTGGATTGGTTTGTCCCATGCGCCTGTCCAAGGCGTTGATAAATATTTTCAACCACCACCACCGTCGGATCGACCATCATTCCCAATGCAATCGTCAATCCACCCAACGACATCAAATTGGCAGGCATGCCGTAATAATTCATCACCATGAAGGTAACAAGCGGTGTAATGATCAGGGTAAAACACACGACGATACTGGTGCGGACGGTGCCCAGAAAAATGGACAGCACGACAATGACAAGAATCAAAGACTCCACCAGCGTACTTTGCACAGTGGATAAAGCGCTATCAACCAAATTTGTCCGGTCATAAAATGGCACAATTTGTAAACCATCCGGCAGCATGCCCTGTTCGTTGATCTCTGCCACTTTTTCCTTCACCCGGCCGACAATTTCCTTGGCGTTCCCGCCGCGCAGCATCATCACAATGCCGGTAACCGATTCCGTATAACCATTCTTGATACTGGCGCCTTGCCGGACTTCACCGCCCAGGGTTACTTCGGCAACATCGCGCACATAAACCGGCACGCCCTCCATTTCCCGCAGCACGATGTTGCGGATATCATCCAGTGAAGCAATCAAGCCAACGCCGCGGATCAGGTATTGCTCATAATGCAACGCCAATATATTCCCGCTGGCGTTGGCATTATTGCTGGCCAATGCACGATCCACCTCCGTCAGCGTTAAATCGTAATGCCGCAGTTTGTTGGGATCGACGTACACTTGATATTCTTTGACATGGCCGCCGATAGAGTTGATTTCCGCCACCCCCCGGATCGAACGTAACATGGGACGCACAACCCAATCCTGAATTGTCCGGCGCTCGATGAGTTCTTCTTTGGTTAAGGCGCGTTTACCGTCATCCGGGTGCTCAATGGTGTATTGATAAACTTCGCCCAAGCCTGTGGAAACCGGCCCAAGTACCGGCGTGATGCCGGGAATCAGCCGGGGAGAAACATCAATGATGCGCTCCATCACCAGCTGGCGGGCAAAATACACATCGGTTTTGTCGGTAAAAACCAGTGTGATCAGTGATAATCCGCTCTTGTTCATCGAGCGCATCTCCACCAATCCCGGCAAACCGGTCATGGCAATCTCCACCGGCACCGTAACCAACCGCTCCATTTCCTCCGGACTGCGGCCTATGGCTACCGTGGCTACTTGCACCTGAATATTGGTAACATCGGGAAACGCATCGACTGACAAACTTTTTGCCGAAAATCCGCCGGCAATGCATAACATCAATCCGATGATCAGAACCAGCAGCCGCTGTTTCAACATGGCACGTACGATCGCAGCCATCATGATTATTCCAATTCAGCAAGCTTGCGCTCGCTGTCCAAATGAAACGCGCCTTCCATCACAATTCGCTGATCAATCGTCAAGCCGCTGATAACAGGGCGGTATCTGGCAACTTCAGGTCCCAATTCAACCGGCACGCGCTGAAAACGCCTTTCTCCGGCGGCAATAAAAACATAATCCTGATTCAACTCACGCACCACGGCCGCTTCAGGAACGACCAGCGACTTATGCTGCGGATCGGTAATATGCATGGTAGCCAGCATATCCGGCTTCAGTTTGCGATTCGGATTATCCACCAGCACCCGGGTCATTACCGAGCGTGTTAAACGGTTGACCGTATCGGAAACGAAGATGATGACACCATCCAGGTGAGCTTCTCCAATCGCAGGCACATTGATTTCCACATGCTGATTAAGCTCGACGTCGCGCGCAATCTGCTCCGGCACATCGCCAACCACCCATACAGACGACAGATCGGCGACCTGAAACAGCGGATCGGAAGGCTGCACAACCTGTCCCACGATCACATTGCGCGCAATGATGTAACCTTCCCGGGTCGCTTTGACATCCAGCCAGGGAAAAATTTTTCCCTTTCTGGAAAGCTCTTTGATTTCCGCCTCACCCATACCGTACAGCCTTAATTGGTCGGTCGCCGCGCTCAGTTCAGCCTGCGCGATCTCCAGTTCGGATTGCCGCCGTTCCACTTCGGCTAGCGGAATCACATCGGCCGCCAATAAATGCTTGGCGCGATCGTATGATTTCTGAGTTACCACGACTCTTGACGAAGCACGTAAAAAAGCGAGTTGCGACTGCGTCAATTCCGGACTGGTAATACGCGCCAGCCGGTCGCCCGGCTTAACGTAATCGCCCAATACCACAAACATATTGATGATGCGTCCGGTAACATAAGAGCCAATTTGCGCGGTTCGTTCTTCGTCCACCTGAACACGGCTGGGAACCAATATTTTGTCCGCAAGATCCACCATTACCGGTTGTCCGATTTTTAACCGGCCCGCCAATTCGGGCCGCACCGTAATACTGTTAACATCGCGTTCATCCGCCGATTGCTGGACAGCCTCTTCCTGTGACGCACCGTCCGTTCCTTCCTTTCCACACCCTGCCAGCCCTAATGCAATAATGACAATAGCGCCGATGGTTGATAATCCGGTTCTCATTCGACAACTAGCTCCTTGGGATAATGGGCGCGCAGACGATCAATTTCAGCGACAGCCGCTTGCAGATCAAAACGCGCCTGCAGGGAATCGCCCAAAATTCCTCTGAGTATGCGTTGCGTATCCAGAAATTCGAACAGGCTACGCTCACCAAAACGGTAAGCCGCTTGCGCGACCTGCACAGCATTTTCCGCTTCCTTGATCAGACCGCCTTCAAACATATCGACGCGGCGTTGAGCAATCTGCAAAGCCTGCCAGGCGGATTCAAACAATTGACTGATCTCGTAACGGCGGAACTCAAGCGTTTCTCTTATGCGCGCGGAATCATAAATCGCAGTATCGATTTCACCGCGGCGGCGGTAAAAAATCGGGATTCTGACGTTTGCTCCGGCAATATTGGAAGTGAATTGGGCATCCTGATAATTGGTGTACAGCACATTGATCTGCGGCAATACGGCTGCCTTTTCCTGCTTAATCCGCTCATTGGCGCGTTCCTGCTCCGCCTGCAAACGCAATACATCGGGATTTACCGCGGATACTTCCTGGCGCAATACTTCCAGCGGGGGCAATTGAACCGGATCTTTCAACGAGGCATTAATCTCAAAATTGACCGGCATTGCGCCTGCTGTCAATTGCATCAATGCCAGCCGGGCGCGTTGAACGGTCAATTGCGCTGCCTGCGCGCGATTCAGCGCACTTTGCACCTCGGTTTCCGCTCTGATCAATTCAAAACGCGCCACCTCGCCACGTTCGACATTAATTGCAATGCGGCGGCGGACATCTTCCACCAGTTCGTATATTCCTTGCTCCATTTCCGCCTGCTCTTGACGCAGCAGTAATTCAAAAGCGCGGATGCGCAGTTGCGCCGCCAAATCGGCGCGCACCTGATCATAACTGGCGCGGCTGGCGTCCACCGCTGCTTCCGAGGCATTGATACGCGCACTGCGCATGAAAGGATTCTCGATAGGCTGACTAACCGTTACGGAGCGCTGCATGGAAGTAGGCCCAGTAACCGCTAACGAATAGCGGTTGCTATCCGGACCCGCTGTTACTGTCACCTCCGGATTGAGAAAAGCCGAAGCCGCCACGACCCCTGCTTTGGCCATTTCGATCTGCGACCGGGCGGCTTGAACAAGCCCGTTTGCCTGCAAACCCAGGCGCTGCAATTCTTCAATGGTAAATTTAGCCGTTGGTTGAGCAAAAACGGATAGTGATGTGAATATGAAGCTTATGCCGAGCAATGAATACCAAAACGGAGAAATCCGCATAAAATCCTTTCTATTGTTACTGTGAAATAACCACCTTCACACATTCTTCACAACTTTTTCACACAAAATTGACTTGTAATCATAGCCGAAATTTCGGATTCAGTACTACCAATTAATCAGTGATAATCAAGTTATTATATTTAAAAATAAAGAATATCAATTAATTAAAGACAATTCCTCAGTGTACGTTTAGAATTTAAGCAAAAGAATCCTGAATAATTGCTGAATGACGGGATTGATTCCGATGAATTCCACCTCCTTTAATCGTTATTTGTCTCGAATAAAGCTTTTTCTGCTGATTTCCGCTTTATTGGCCATAGCCTGGCTGATTACCGGTCTGTCTTGGCGGTTATACGAACTTCGTGACAACGATCCCGATCGTGGGGCGCACATGAATGGCGCCGGTAAATTTGGCGAACAATTTTCCCGCACGGTTTATCTCGATCAAGGCTGGTCTGCGGCGGATAGTCTGTGGTTCTACACTGCAACGCAAGGCTCCAATTTGTTACCGTACGATTTTTTCCTGGTATTGGAGCAGCCCGCTTCGTCCGCTTTGTTCCGCTCGGACGAGAACATTGATCGCTACGGTTATCTGCCGCAGCGGCAAACCGCCAGCAATCCCGATGGCTTGCCTGCCGGGATGGTGCGGGATGATTATCAAGGCAAAGCATTCATGGGATTCACGTGCGCCGCCTGCCACACCACCCAGATCAACTATCAGGGCGCTGGAATCCGCATCGACGGCGGTCCGGCGAATTCCGACATGGAAACGTTCATGATCGATTTGGCCGAGGCTTTGCATGCCACGCTGGAGGATCCGGAAAAACGGGACCGCTTCGTAACCAATGTATTGCAACGCGGCCACTACCGCAATGCGGACGATATTTTGGCTGACCTCGGGAAATATGCGCAACGCATCAAAACCTACACCATCATCAACACGCCCCGGGATACGCAACGTCCGCTGACGCGTTACGGTTATGCACGGCTGGATGCATTCGGCAGAATTTACAATCGTGTGCTGGAACACATCATGAGCGCGCAGCAAATGCGCGAGCTGCTAGCCGAATCACTTTCTCCGGATGAGTTGGAGCAAGTCATGCAAGACGTGGAGCCCGTTCTCAGCAGCCGTGACCGCGATCATATTGTTGAACGAACCCAACAGTATTTAACCGGGAAACAAAGCATTCAGTTACGTAACAAAATTTATAACCCAGCCGATGCGCCGGTCAGTTATCCGTTTCTCTGGGATGTGCCGCAGCACGATTACATACAATGGAACGGCCGGGTCGGCAATAGCGGATTGGGGCCGATGGCGCGCAACGCCGGTCAATTGATCGGTGTCTTCGGCACACTCGACTGGCAGGAAAAAGACGGCTTTACGCTAGCTTCGGTATTGGGTGGACAAGGATTCGGTTCCAAGCACATCGACTTTCAGTCGTCGATCGATATCCGCAATCTGCGCCGGGTGGAAAATCATTTGCGCAAATTGAAGTCGCCGCAGTGGCCGGAACATATTCTGCCAAAAATTGATAAAAAACGAATGGCCCGGGGCGCCGAATTATTTTCCCGTTATTGTGCTGTTTGTCACGGCCAAATTGACCGCACCGATCCCGACCGCCGCGTGGTTGCCAAAATGATTGCGGTATCGTCGGTCGGCACGGATTCCAAAATGGCCCAAAACGCCATCGAATTTACCGGCTATAGCGGTATCCTGCGCAATCAATATGTGGCAGTCAGCACGGGCAATATCTTGCTGCAACAACAAGCTCCCGCGGTGGCGTTACTGACGGCTGCAACCCGCAATGTGGTGACGACCCCGGATCGCGATAAATGGCTTGCGCGGCGTTGGCTTGAGCGATCATTTGACTTTGCCTATACTTTTTTCGATAACGAAGTGCAATCTTCCTTGAAATACGGTGACTACACACCGGATACCACAGTCCAGCCTTTCGCATCAGCGATGGCTTACAAAGCTCGCCCGTTGAACGGCATCTGGGCCACCGCACCGTATTTGCACAATGGTTCGGTGCCTTCGTTATACGATTTGCTCCTGCCGAAAAGGAAACCGGGCGATCCGGCGGAAGGCGAATACCGCCCGGATGAGTTTATGGTTGGATCGCGCGAATTCGATGCGACCAAAGTGGGATTTAAATCGGCAGGGTACGACGGCTTTCTGTTCCGCACCCGCATTTGGGGCAATCACAACGGCGGTCACGAGTATGCTTCCGGCCGCACACCATTACCCGATGGCACACTTTTACCGGCGCTGACAAAGGAACAACGCCTAGATCTACTTGAATACCTTAAATCTCTCTAAGGAAGCTCTGAAAAACAGTGATATTTCTTAGATTCTTCAGATATTCTCATTGTAAAAAGGGCCGAGATGCGCAGAGGACAATCAAACTCGCCGAAAATCTCATGTTTTTGTGACAGCAGAGCTCTTTCAGCAAACATTTTGTATGTTACGGGCGCACCTCTCCAGTATTTGCCAGCAAAAACCTGCGAGCCATCCACAGATTGGAAAGGGCAAACAGCGTGATTAGCTGTGCCGTATTCTTGGCCAATCCACGAAAGCGTACTTTGGTGTAGCCAAACTG
>JAFEEV010000295.1 GCA_018240935.1 Pseudomonadota bacterium | reverse complement strand
TAAACACAAAATTGCCGAGGCTATATATCGTCCATGCGGTGCCTTTCCGCTCTATCCCCCCCAGCATATGCGCACCATGGCCGATAATGAGATCAGCACCAGCATCTGCCAGAGACTGAGCCATAACGGCTTGTTCAGTGGAGTGCCATTCATAATTTTGCCCCCAGTGAGGATAAACAATTACCAGTGGTTGAGGTGTTTTATTTTTGAGCCGGATAATTTGATTGCAAATGCGCTTTATGGAAAGTTGATTAACCCCCGGAGAAGTATCATCCGCATAAAAACCATGTCGATGCTTATAGAGCGAGCGGTATTCGAACGCACCAATTATTGCAATCGGCATCGTTACATTTCCAACAATAATCTTTTTGCGAAATGGGCGTTTCGCATCGGTTGAGGTCGACCCTGCCCCAAACCATTTAATTTCGTTCTTATCCAAACTGTCAAAAGTTTCCAGCAAGGCTTCAGCGCCAAAATCAAGGGTATGGTTATTGGCAAGAGAAACAACACCAATGTTATGTTGTTTAAGGACACTAGGTGACTCCACCGGATCCGACCAATGAATAAACTTTTTATGGCCCTCAAGCGGTGAGCTTGCTCTTAAAGTAAGCGGTGTTTCAAGATTGGCGACCACTAAGTCAGATGCCATTAATATCGGGGTAACTCGTTGCAAGGAATAAGCACGCCCTTTGGATTTGATAAGATCTTCGCCATTTAACTGAATATGATAGCTTTCGCAAAAGCTTGTATCACCGACAAATGTAATTAGATAATTAGCCATCGATTATTTAGAATTTAATTATTTCAAGCCTGGATCTTTTGCGGCATGGAGGTGATTTATTGCTACTGATTGCGACATGTGCGCGAGTCAGCAAGAAATTAAACTCGATAACACTCGAGTTTCCGTTACCACCGCTCACCGGTATTTTTAAATCCTGGTGACATCGGAATTTTAGTAACTTCATGATGCAAACGCCACGGACCATCGATATCGGGCCACCGGCTGAGCGAAGAACCTGTCATCCATAGATCGCCCCGCCAGTGGTCAGTGCTACATGTCATTCCACCGCAATCGCCCCAAGAGAATTGTTTGGCTACCCGCCCTTTTGCATCGCGCAGTGTCAGAATGTCACCTTTGGGATCAAGCGGCAAACCATTTGTGGAACGTTGCACCATACTTTCACCAAAATCACCGGTTGGTATACCGCCGTTAAATACAACCCATGCTTTCCCAGGAGCTAATGCTTTCCCTAACGGAAATACATGTTTCGTTTTTTTCTCTTTTCCTTCCAATGTCCATCCCGCAAGGCAAACTGGCATTTTCCCAGCATTAACGATTTCAACGAATTGTTCTTGTTTAGGATGAAAAACGCCATCGTGATTCGCATCTCCGTCACCGCCGTAAGGTGGTTGAAGCAAGACTTCATTAAAAACGATCTTTCCAGCTTCTTCAACAATACTTGATACACAAACCGGTTCCTTCGGTGAGGCAAACATTAAATAACCTGCTGAGGCGATAACCTGCTGTACATCGTGTTCCGCCCCGGGAGCCAAAACTAATTTCCACGCAAAAGGGACACCCAGTGAACGAGCCAATGATTGGCCGGTTTCGAAATAATGATGACCTCGCGCAAGCCGATTGACACCCTGGGCCATTGCCGCTGGTTTGTTTCGCACATTCCTGTCTTCGTCTGGGCCTTTGATATCCTGTGTGCCGAGCAACAGTGTAAGCGGAGCGGACAATAGCGCTTTTAGGTTATAACTTTCAGCCGGGCTGCCTTTCAAGCTGTATGGCATATCGAACTTTTTTCGATCGTCTTCAATTGGCAAAGTATACCAACCGGCATTAGCAGCTATGGCGCCGAGCACTCGGGCGCACGGAACGAATGTCAACATCCGGTGAGTAAACTGCGCACCGGCACTATGACCGAATAAGTAATAACCGCGTTGACTACCTCTTAACGTCTGCCGTACAGCTTCAAAAACACGTTCAACCTCGTTGTACAGAAAAGCATCAGGCTTAAGATAGCGGCCTTCGCGCTCCGCCCGCAATCCTGCCCGGCCGCTGGAAGTGATGCCGAGTGTGTAATCTTCACTGGCAGGGTAATACCGCTGCGAAAATTCGATCACAACTGTCAGTGCTTGGTAGCGCTCAGCGACTGCAGCGGCATTTTCCGCATAATAATCGGCGTTACGTTTTATGCCATGCATGACAAACCAGACAGGTCCATTTGCAGAGTCAAAATGACTTGGAAAGTAAATATGAGCAACAAGAGGTTTGCCGTCTTGTGTCATAAAACCGATTTTGCCAAATCCAGGTTTGGTCAATGCAGCCTGCGCTTGTTCGGGATTAGACCAACGGGCGGCGGTAATGCCGGCCGGACCGGATTCACGAGTACAACTTGCAGGGGAATCGTTGATATTGGTATTTTTGGCAAGAACCGCAGTACTGATCAGTGCGCACACAAATGCCAGTGTCAAACCGCAGTTTCGAGTTAAAAGCGCTATATTCATGAAGAAAAAGGTCTTAATGACTTCTAGCGGAACTAGTCGCAATGTCCGAATTGTTCGCTACGGCAATATTCTCGATTAATGCATTTTCTTGGGCAGTAAGCAACTGCTTTGTCGCAAGCTCAGCCCCGGTTCTTGCTGCAGCAAGTTCGATGATGTGACGCAGTAAACCGCGCCAATTCAATCCTGCCGCTTGAATCATACTGGCCAGAGAGCCTTTCCGCGCAAAAATGTCTTGGGTATGAATAGCTATTACATAAAGCTTGCCATCATCGTTCAAGCGAAGATCAATACGTGCGTAGTCTCGACATCCAGCAATGCGGTAGGCTTGAATCGAACAACCACGAATTCGATCTGCCAGTGCAGTATCAATCGGCGCAGGACATTCGCGTTTCTGATCCGATGCATCAATGCGCAACACTGGTAAGCATTCGAGCTTTTGATTACCGAAAATCGCAACTCGAAATTCCGGGCCTGAAATCCGGCTTTGAATTACGATTTCCGAATCATAACTCAATTTGATTTGCTTGATAGCATTGGGAAGTTCTTTCCGGCTTCTAACCGGAATGGCTGCATCGGCGTCGCTACGCGGCATCGCAAATAGCGGAAAGGTAATGCCCGTCAATGGTGAATCCGCAGTTTGCAACAGACAAAATGGCGGAACTGTTACACCTGCTTGCTGCAATAATGAAAATAGTGTGAAACGATCCTGTATCCGTGCATGAACGTTCGGATCGGGTCCCGTGTAAGCGATACCAGCCATCTCGAGCAAAGCCGGTACATGAAGATAACGCCCATACCCCTGAATGCCGGTGCTGAGATTCAATGCAATACCTCCCGGCACACCACTGTGCGGATGAGGTTGCAAAAAATTTCTCAGATCGCGCAATAACAATCGATCTCCTTCCATTATCTTTACGTTGTAGCCCTCATCACGCAAGGCATCGACAAGATGCTGTATCGAACCGGTTCGAGCTTCCGGCGCTGCCGGCCCAAGACGACCGATGGTACCGGCTAATGAACGATTACGTATCACAACCACTCTTGGAAGCCGGCTTAGTTCCTCGGAAGATTTATACAAAATACCGTAAATTTTCCTGCCGAATCCGGTATTTTGCCAACTCTGAAATAAACGCAAATCGAAATATTCGGATACAAATACGATACCCAGCAACTGCAGTAGCATCAACTCCGGAAAATGAATCAATATATTCATTATCGTGTAACTTTGCATTTGCAGCATCAGCACCAATGCAATTACTATCGTCCAAAATAGCCGCCAGGCAGCGGATGCCAAATTTTCCCGGTCAGATGCTTCGGCAACAGCTTCCGCCATCATAGCCAAGATAATCACCGGAAAGAATGCCAAACTCCATATCCATTCGGAGCGCAACCAAGACCCAATAAACAATGCAGAAACCAGAATGCAAGCAGCAATCGCGAGAGCCACGGAAATACGCGCATATAATGGTAATCGCGCTTTGCGAATTGAAGGGCGAACAAGTATGACGGTAGCTAATACGATAAAAATCACCAACAGACTCGGTAAAATTCCTATTTCGTAAAAACCTACACCAATCAAAACAGAGCGATAACCGAGAACGCGTAAACCCAAAGTCAAACGAACGATTGAAATCAGCAGTGCAGCTGAAGGCAGCACCAGCAAGTATATTACTGTATCCCGATCCGCTGCTGGTACCCATGCCAGACTGAGTGAATTGTTCAATAAAACACCTAGTTGACTCAATCCATTCAGCAGTGGCCAATCTGCCAGTAACATGTCCGGTAATGCAAGAATGCGCGCCAACATCATCAACAGTACCAATAAAGTTAGCAGCAATGTGAACATTAAACCGAAGGATCGAAGATAGCCCTTGGGCTTCCACAGAATCATCGGTTGCGGTTGATTACTGGGTGGCTCGGTATATGCACCTAGCTTTGGAGCAGGAGATGGCATTTCATTCATGCGCTAATCATCCTTACCAAGAATTGCTACGGTTGCCGAAAGACCCGGCAGTAAACTGGATGGAGGAACATCCTGCAGTTGTATCAAAACGCTAATTACCGGCGCACCTCTCATGCGCGTAGCGCGTGGCTGGGGAACCGCTTCGACTGGTTGCTCATAATCAGTAGCAACTCCGATTGCTTTAACAACCCCCTTTAATTCCTGCCCCGAGTGAGATGGTAGTGTCACGGTTGCTTGATAACCGACATCGATCCGATTGATCTGATTTTCGTCGACCCAGGCCTCGATCCAAATATCATCACCCATTGACATTAAGACAACGGGTTTACCGACTCTTACAGAGCCGCCGGTTTTAATTAACCAGCGAATGACAGTTCCATCACTTGGTGCGCGGATTAGAGTGCCTTCCAAGTCTGCTTGGGCACGTTTTAACTGCGCTCTGGTAGCTTGCAGGTTAGCATCGAGCACTTCAAGATGTTGTACGCGGAGAGCAAGACTGTCCAGCTCCAGGAGTGCATTCCTATGCGCTGAATCGGCAGCGGCTTTATTTGCCTGGACGGCATTTGCCATTGCCGATGCCGTTCTAAATTCAGCTTCTGCTTGACGCATCAGATCGCGCGATATCAATTGCTGTTCCAATAAATTTTGTCGCGCTTTATAAAATGCGTGCGCTTCATCTGCACGGCTTTTTGCCGCGACTGATTCGGCATGCGCGGCTGCGGCTTTTGCATTCGCCTCCGCCAATTGCGTTTTCCGTTTTAAACGTTCATATTCGATTGTCGAGTGTTCAAGTTTGATTTCGCGCTCAAGCGCTTCGATCTGAGCCTCAATCTCCTGGATCTCGGCATTAATGTGCTGGTTAGCCAAACGAGCCAGAATCTGACCGGCTTTTACCCGTTCACCCTCCCCGGCTTCAGTGGCCGCAAGCATACCGTTGAAACGCGTGCCGACTTCTGTGATTTGACCTCTTACAACGGCATTGCTAGAAATGACATGCCGCGACTGGTATTGCATCCAGCTCCCTATGATCATTAATAATGATAACACCAATCCTATTGCGATGATCTTGGTAATCCGGCGATGGTAAAGTCTCTCGGGCGCCTTACCTTCATTGATCTCAGTATCTGTTGATGAGTGGACACCAGAGGAAACCTGAGCGTTAATAGCGATGGTCGGATTTAGGGTATTTTTGTTTTGTGTATTATCAGAAAATTTCATAAGTCAAATATTTAATTTAGAGGTCTTGATACGCTGCCGGAATTAGCGAATCGACTGTAATGTATCATGCTCTCAATGTGAGGAATTTCGCTGGAAATATCCGCGAGCGAATGACTGGCGCCAATCAATTCAACAATACTAACCAACGATTCCATACCATAAGCTATTGCCTGCGCTTGCATAGCAGCAACCCAGTTACGCGCCCGTTCAATCCGAGTAATGCCTTGTTGTTTATTGACACGATCGCTACTGGACAAATCATCCGATTGCTGATTATCTTCGGTACCGATTAGCACTATCACCGGCACCTTTAAATAGGCTTCGGGGTTAAAGCTGACACCTCGAAGGCTTGAAGAAGGGCGGGTGCCATAGGGATACTTTAACGTAGGATCAGGAAAGGTATACCAGCCGGCAGCGCTTACAACGGCGCATTCGACACGATGCGGGTAAGCCATCAAGTATCTATGCACGAATTGAGCTCCGCCGGAATGACCGAACAGACGGACATGAGTTGTATCGGCACCCGTCATAGTATTCAATTCTTCTAAACAACGATGCAAGAAAAGATCGGCGCGGTATCCTTTCCCTTCGCGCCCTAAACGTTGGTAATCGGTGTATTGCTGATCGTTAAATCCGGGCGCCAGTAATATAACACCGTAGCGCTCGCATGTTGGAACAAGCAACTCCGCTTGCTTTAACCAACTTCTTTGCGATATGCCGTGCACGGATACTAGTACAGGAGAATCAGCGGCTGCAGCTGTCGGTACATAGACAAGATATTCCGAAATTGGATTGGCTTTAAGCACACGACGTAACAATTCACCGCGCGGAAGTGTCCACTTCAGGTTAGTGTGCTTGTTTGCCATTTTCTTTTAAATCTTCAAATTGCTTCATATTGAGTGCTGCTGATTGTTTGGTTCGTTGTGCTTCCATGTGCCGCTGCGCACCGGCAAGAATACTCATCGCATTTTCCGGTGTAGCTAGACCTTCGCGATCATAGACCGGCAAGTTGAGTGCAATCTCTGCTTCACGTACTTGCAGCGGCGCGGCAGAAATAATCCCACTTATCGCCAAAACAGGCGGCTTAGCATAATGTTTCAAAAAATGTATACCCGCGCTGGCTCCCATCGAATCCTGCGATGCCATAACAATCCCTGCCACCAGCGAGGCAAACACTGGTGATTTCAGTAATGCCGCGGTTTCCTGTTGCATGACGCCATCAGCAATCTCGAGCACCATCGCATCTACATTTTCGTTGGCGATATGCCCCATTAAAGTCATGAGCAGCAACTCTAGCTGCTCAATCGTTATCATATAGGTAGTTGCCATTCCCGCATCGGTGAAATCCAGCACTGGATATGCACCAGCATCTGTCAATAACCAGGTGTCACCGCCGGCACCCGTACCAGTGATTTTGGCATAAGCCACGCGAAGCCCAGCAGAAATAAGTCCGCGTACAAGAAAAGCACAGCTTTGCGTTTTGCCGGAGTCCATTCCCGTTCCGACAACAGCAATAGCTGTTGGCAACCGTGTTTTTATTTCATTGAGTGGCGACAAAGCAAAGTCGCTTAGATTCATTCGTTTATTATTTAGATCACCCAATACACCAATCGGGGTAATGAGTGTTGGCCCCTTTTTCATGCTCACATGCCAGGACACCGCACGGGAAGCAATTCCGCCGCCCGCAACTAAATGACAAGGACCAAATGTCTCTGGTATTACAGCTTCAAATTGGTTGGATGCATAACGATTTCCATAAGCGACAACAATTTCATCACCTGGAAACAGTTGCTTGCGTCTACCATTCGGAAGTTGCAAACCTGGATGTTGACCAAGAAAATCGACAGTTGCCAGTATTAAGTCACCTGGTTGGGGTTTACCCTCTAAAGGAAGGAGAATTTTTGCTGTATCCCGGGTGACGCGACGAGTTGTAAATGCCCATGATGCATTACGAATGCGTGTAATATCGCTATATACCTGTACCATAATAATTTTATTTTTATTATTAGATCTTTGATTTTAATTTTGAAAACCATCCTAATCATCTAAGTCAATGAAGAATTTATCAATGAGGCTAGAGCAATTATGATCATCCTTCAAAACCTCTTATAACTATTCAGAATTCTACTCTAATGCCAATATATTCGAAAGTGACATAATTCCCGAAAAAATAGTAAGCTATTACTAATTCACACATAAATTTCCTACATAAAATTCCATCAGGAAATGCTTTTAAAGTAAGAATTTTCTTTACTTTGTAGTAAGTTAACCATATAACGAAAATAGTACTTTCGCATTGGAAATATTAAAATTTGGTAATGTTTCCATTGCTGAGTCAGAAAAGCAAAATAATTCGATTGGGCCACCGGATAATCAGGTGAAGCGCTCCTACTTCAACCGATCAACGACTTATGACATACTGAAACGCAATTTACTACGCGTAACAGTACCAACAAGCAATTCAGGGCATTGCGGTACGGTTTCAAGCATCCAGCCAAGCCGCTATAACCTCCCGCTTCAAGACCATACGGCTTTCTGATTGAAAGGGAAATTCACCAACAAATCCCGCGAGCACATCGGCCACATCAACCAAAGTGATCTTAAAATCGTGCGTTGGGATTTGCATGAACAGCCAAGTTCATAACGATCGGTTTTATTCTTTACGACTACCTTCCTTCATCCGGTAATGGGTGTCATTCGATTTTATTGCGAATTCATGTGCCGTTTAGCTATGCAGCTTCACTGCTTATTTACAAGTGTGTGAGAAACAGGATGAACTTCCCCTGTTAGATCATTCGTTCGTACGAATTTTCCGATTACCCTATCTTCATTCGAAGCTTTTCCAAGAAAAATTAGCATTTTGATTTTTAAATGATTTTAATTGAATTTAATACAATTCCACACTATGATGAGGGCGGAAAATTTAAATTATTTTCCATTCAATCCGGCTTGCGAAAGCAGGCAGTTTTTTAATAACCATTGAGGAGTCAAAAATGATAAAAAAATCCCTTACTGTCTCAGCCATCATGGCTGCAAGCACAGCATTCATGCTAACAGCAATACCGTCGGCAATGGCCGCATCCTATAAAATCGATGTTGCAACGCACTATTCTTTCTCAACCCCAGGCGGAACCTACAATTTTGCTGACATGGGCGGTCCAAGTCCGGATACCGGTTTTGCAATTTTCACCAATTCAGGAACCTCGACATTCTCAGGTACTATTGGGTTGAATTCTCTTTCCGGTTTCGGGACTAATTATTCCTATTCACATGTAGTAACGCTTTCGCCTGGACAATCGGCAGTTTTTGCCGTCAACAGTGAATCGAGCAATGTCGGCGGTTTTAACGGTCCCTTCGGTAGCACACAAAACGGCGTTGAAATGTACTTGAACGGTTCATTCGACGGTGATGCGCCTGTTTTATTATCCGTGTTCGACAAAGACGTGCATTCCGGTGTTTTCCAAACGAATCCTTACGGTGTCAGTCTGGACAACTATGTTCTGCAAGGCGGAGATCCTTTTGGCCGCGATACCGGCGATGCCTTCGAAGTAGCGCAAGCCGACGGTCATTTTCAGTTCGTTTCTGTTGTTCCTGAACCGGAAACCTATGCAATGCTGCTGGCAGGTCTCGGTTTTATCGGTTTTTTGGCAAATCGCAGAAAACAAAACGCTGTATAGCCTCACATCATAACGACTAAAACAAACTCTGCTCACACAGAGTCATATAGCAGGCAACTGATCACAACAAACAGCCTCGGAGCAAAGTCTCACGAGGCTGTTTCATTTTTGGCATAATTTCCGTTTCAACAACCACGCAAATAATATTCAAAGGTACTCAATGACTATACGCGCCGTAAAACGGGAAAATTTTTTTAATCTGTTCGCCGGATTATTATTGACTTTACTGATCATTTCGATTGATGCGCAAGCGGATCAAACGTCAGCGAATACAAAACTGATCGAATTACCTCAGGACGCCATCCAGAAACTGAAAATAGACGCCGGGTTCGGCTGGGGGATTTTCAGCGGCACGATATACAACGGCAACGGCAATTACCACATTACGCAGCTCGTCGTCAGCATGACGCCGGTTCACGATCATCATCATATGCACATGCATCCGAATATGTCACACGATGCCAAAGTACATCTAATCGAC
>JAFEEV010000294.1 GCA_018240935.1 Pseudomonadota bacterium | reverse complement strand
GCATCCGGCAGCGTTTTTCTGAACCAAATGGGTATCGTGTTTTCCCTGCTCAGGGTCACATCCTGGATAAACACATCGGCTTTCTGCATGAGCGACAAATGAAATACATCGGCCGTGTACTGTTTGGAAAAATAGAGATCCGCCATTTTTCCCGGATTCAGATTGCCGAAGTGCAGTCCGGCCTTAAATTCTTCGCCGTCGCGAAAAAAAACAATTACCCGGTTAAACCGCATGCTGTCATAGATCGCTTCCAACGCAATGTTGAGCGCGCTTTTAAAATCGATTCCGCGGCCCAGCGCGATACTCAATTCCAGCAAACCGACGGCAATCCGCTTACGGGATCTGTCCCACACGTCATGCTCTTTTTCCGTTTCGAAATGAGCGGCGGATTTACCGGTTTTATGCTGTATCGATTCGATCGATCGCCAGATCACCTCATGCGGAATCAGCAGCGATTCGCTATGGCGTAAAATGAAATTTTTCAGACTTTTCGGACTGATGTTATTCGCTAACAGCGCTGCCATTCTGCGCGAGAAATCGGCCATCGTTTTCAGCCAGCCGGTGGAACCCAATTCATCGGTCTTGCTGAGCGGGGATGGATCGGTTACGGCGCTGGAAATTTTCTCCGGCAATTGCCAATTCTTGGCGATGTCGTTGGAAATTTCATCGATCGTCATACCGATAATTTCCCGTGCGGCGCTATTTTCACGGGCATGATCACCCGCGGAAATTTGCTGGATTCTTGACCATTCCTCGGGCAAATAAAAAACCAGAATCAAACGCCCGAGATGATGCAAATGTGTGCACACGATCGCTTCTTCGCCATTTGCGACATTCGATTTCGAAACGATGCTTTTGGCAATATCGCTCGCTAAAATGGCCTTTTCCAGCTCGGCGCACACCGCGCTCACTTCCGTTTTTGCCGCCGGCGGCGTATCTAGGGTGCGCACATTGAGCGCAACGTTGGCAATCGTGTCCATTCCGAGCACCGCGACAGCATGGGAAACCGTGGTAATTTCTTGATCGGCCTCGGCGTACATACCCGAATTGGCCAGTTTTATGATTTTCTGGGTTAACGTGAAATCCCTTAAGATGGCATCGGCAATACCGGCAACATTTCTTCCCTCGTCGTGTATCGACTGCTTAAGCGTCTGAATGGATTTGGATAATGCCGGGAAATCGCCTTTTTCATTAATTCTTCTTTCGAGTAGTGCAAAAAAATCAGCTTTACTGAGCTCAAAGGTTGCAGTTAATGTTGTCATGCTTTTTTAAGTTTTCAGAAATTCGGAATCTTCCGGTTCATCAACCCGTATTTTGCAGCGCCTGCTTTCAATAATTCCTACAATCCCTGCTGTAGTATTTATCGAACGGCACTCTCATATCAAAATACTTGTAACCGGCATGTGCATTCAGTTAATCGATGTAGTGTTAACGAAAAATAATCGATTAACTTGAGCCGAAAAATCATGAACCTGAATATTTCACATCGGAAAATGCTGACACGGCGCTGATTTGATTTTTTGCCGGAATTGATTTCCGGCAAGGGGTGTTATGCGGCAATAACAGACGAGGGAGGAGTGGGATCGATGCGCTACTTTCTTTTAATCAAGGCTCTCATCAAGTAATCTCTTAGCATACCCATTGATGACAATTCGCCCGGTTCGATCTGGCTGGTTGCTCCCACAGACCAGTCCGCATAGATCAAGCCGATAGTCTTGCCGTTGAAAACCAGCGGCAGCAGGATAAAAGCGTCGGCATCCGGCAAAGCCGCTCTGAGCCAGGCCGGTATGCTCGCGGAAGATTGCGCGGCGGCGACATTCTGAATAAACACGTCCGCTTTATTGGCGAGCGACAGATGGAATACATCGGTTGCATAAGCTTCAGGAAAAATCAATTCAGGTAACACCTCCGGTACTCCCCGGCCAAACCCGACTTTGGCCTTTAACATACCGGCATCGCGGAAAAAAGTAACCACGCGATTAAAGCCCATGCTGGCGTACAACGATTCCAGAATCATGCTCAATGCAACATTAAAGTCGATTCCCCGCGCCAGCGCCATCCTGAGTTCACGCACACTGACGGCCAGTCGCTCGCGCGAATCATAGGGCTTACCGCAAGACTTTCCATTTTCCGGAATACTGGAAAACTCAGGCGCCATCTGCTGCGCCAAATCAACCGACGCGGCAAGATCCTCAGCGGAGATCAATAGCGATTCACTATAACGCAACACATGTTGCTGCAAATCGTCGCCGCTGCTGTGCCGAGCCAGCAGCAAGACGGCTTCGCTGGCAAAATTAGCCATCACCTTCAGCCAGTCGGTCGAGCCCGGTATGCTGATTTCCGTGCAGGTGGCCGGACTGGCCATGCAGTGCACTATTTTCTTGGGCAAATGCCAATCCCTGGCAAGTTCTTGGGAAATTTCATCGATCGATGCGCCGATGACTTGCTGCGCCGCGTCGTTCTCATTCAATGCATCGTTCTGTGCAATTTTCTGAATTTGCGACCATTCAGCGGGAAAATAAAATACCAGCATGAGACGGCCCAAATGATGCAGCAAGGCGCAAACGACCGCTTCTTCGCTGTTGACCATATTTAATTTTGCCGCAGCATGACGCACGATGTTTCCGGCCAATACCGCTTTGGCCAGTTCCCTGCGCGCTTCCTCCGAAGCCGGTGCGGCAGCGGAAAGCGTATCGATGAAACGGATACTGAGGGTAATATGGGCGATGGTATCAATCCCCAATACGACGGCAGCTTGGGTGATGGTG
>JAFEEV010000293.1 GCA_018240935.1 Pseudomonadota bacterium | reverse complement strand
CTCGGAACAGCAAACGGCACTACTGGAACGCAATCCAACGAATTGACAGGCGCCCCGAAATCTCCATCCGAGCCGGTCAAACCCAAGGCTTCAAGTAATTCGATTAAACCCGTTGTAATACCGGCCAGAAAACCGTCATCCCATTCAACAGCTGATCCATCCGGTAACGCCGGAAAAAAAATCCCGAAAACGGCTGCACAAGGCAAGCCGCAGGAATCAACCAACCAGGCATCAACCGATCGGGCGGAGGTTGTCCGGGCGCAATTGAGTCATGCGATCGAAGCGCGTGAACCGGTCGATTCGATTGACACCGTGCATCTGCAACCGGGAGAATCAAAACCCATTTATTTCTATCTGCATTTAAAAAATCTGCAAGGAAAGAATGTCCGTATCGACTGGTACTACCATGACAAACTGGATTCGAAATTGAATCTGCGCGTGCACAACGACAATTGGCGCACGCACGCCAGCAAGCAACTGGATCAGCGGCGCCTGGGCGCATGGCGGGTTGAATTGGTCGACGAAACCGGAAACCGATTGGCGGCAAGAAATTTTACCGTCACTCAGCCGTAATGCCCAATCACACTATGTTGTTTGCATTCGAGGATCAACCATGAAATATTGCAGCCATTGCAGCGCCACCGTCGAATTGAGCATCCCGGAAGGCGACTCATTGCTACGCTACGTATGCACTACGTGCAAAACCATTCACTACCAAAATCCCAAGATGGTGGTCGGCTGCATTCCGGAATGGGAGGATAAGATCTTGCTGTGCCGCCGCGCCATTGAACCGCGCCTGGGTTGGTGGACACTACCGGCCGGTTTCATGGAAAACAACGAAACGCTGGCGCAAGCCGCGGCGCGCGAAACGTTGGAAGAAGCCAATGCGCGCGTGGAAATCGGCGATTTATACGCGGTTTATAGCCTGCCGCATATCAGCCAGGTTTATTTCTTATTTCGCGCACGGCTGCTCGATCTGGATTTCAAACCCGGCATCGAAAGCCTGGAAGTCAAACTGGTTTCCGAACACGAAATACCCTGGGAGGAAATGGCGTTTCGCGTCATCCACGATCCGCTGAAGCAGTATTTCAAGGAACGCAGCCAGGGAAAACTGGGATTTCATATGGGTGTCATCGACAAGCCATCCGGCCGTTCCTGAGCGAGGCTATTGTTTCCTTGTGCAAAACACCCCTAAGGTTTTAGATTCCCCCTCGGCGCGCTATAATGTCCATTTTTCCAGACTTCAGACTCCTATGAAGCATTTATTCGGATTATTGTTTTTGTTTTTCGCTTGTTCACCGCTATCCGCCCAGCCGCAAAATATCTCCGTCGCAGCCAAAGCTTACATGCTCTCGGATTTTCAAACCGGTCAAGTACTGGCCGGGCAAAACGAAGATGAACGCATAGAGCCGGCGTCATTGACAAAACTCATGACGGCGTATGTGGTGTTTGCCGCGATCAAGCAAAAATTGCTGGCGCTGGATCAAGCGATTCCGGTGTCCGAAAGCGCCTGGCGCATGATCGGTTCGCGCATGTTCATAGAACCCAATAAACCCGTGACCGTGGACGAGTTGATCCGCGGCATGATCGTTCAATCCGGCAACGATGCCTGCATTGCCTTGGCGGAAGCAGTGGCGGGCTCGGAAGCCGGTTTTACCGATCTGATGAATAAAGAAGCAGCCCGGCTGGGAATGAAAAACACCCACTTCACCAATTCGACCGGTCTGCCCGATCCGGATCATTACACCACAGCGCACGATCTGACCCTGCTGGCAACGGCGATCATCCGTGATTTTCCGGAATTTTATCCGCTCTATTCGCAAAAAGAATATACCTACAACAATATCACGCAACCGAATAGAAACCGGCTGTTGTGGATAGATCCACATGTCGACGGCATGAAAACCGGATGGACCAAAACCGCGGGGTATTGCCTGATTACTTCGGCGATCCGCGACAAACGGCGGCTCATTTCGGTCGTCATCGGCGCCAAATCAGCCAATGCGCGCAGCCAGGAAAGTCAGCGCCTGCTCAATCATGGTTTTCAATTCTACGATACGCTGCACTTATACAAAAAGAACGACTCACTGACCACCATCCATCTCTGGAAAGGCGCGCGCAACGAGTTAAAAGCCGGATTCGACCGGGATGTTTATTTCACGCTGCCTAAAGGCCAGGGCGACAAACTCAAGGCCACCATGGAATACAAACAGCCGCTCATCGCTCCGGTGCAACTCGGCCAGGAAGTAGGCACGGTGAAATTCACGCTGGACGACAAAACCATCGAGACCTATCCGTTAGTCGCGCTGGAAAAAGTCGATAGCGCGAACTTCATCGGCCGGGCCTGGGATAGTGTAAAATTACTCTTTAATTAATCCGGTTTTAACCCATTACGGAAGGTTCGCATGATATATCTGAACGGTAAGTTTATGCCTATTGAGGAAGCGTGCATTCCGGTGCTGGATCGCGGTTTTATTTTCGGCGACGGCGTGTACGAAGTCATTCCGGCTTATTCGCGCAAGCCCTTCCGTCTCGGCAAACACCTCAAGCGATTGCAACACAGTCTGGACGGCATCCGCTTGAAAAATCCATTCAGCAACGACGAATGGAAAAATCTGCTGGAACAAGTCATCGCCAAAAATGACGGAGAGGATCAATATCTCTACCTGCACATCACGCGCGGTGTCGCCAAACGCGATCACGCATTTCCGGTTAACGTGCCGCCGACTGTTTTCATCATGAGCAATCCATTGCTGCCTCCGCCCGCGGAACTGCTGGTCAGTGGCGCTTCGGCCATCACCGCACTCGATAACCGTTGGATCCGCTGCGACGTCAAGGCCATTTCGCTGTTGCCGAATGTGTTGTTGCGGCAACTGGCGGTAGATATGCAAGCGCTGGAAACGATCCTGATCCGCGATGGATTCCTGACCGAAGGCGCTGCCAGTAACATTTTCGTGGTTAAGAACGGCGTGCTGCTGGCACCACCGAAAAGCAATCTGATGCTGCCCGGCATCACGTACGACGTAGTGCTGGAGCTGGCGGCGGCAAATCGCATTCCGCACGAAGTGCGCGACATCTCGGAGGCGGAAGTACGCACGGCGGATGAGATTCTGTTAACTTCCTCGACCAAGGAGATCATGCCGATCACCTCACTGGACAATCAACCGGTTGGAAAAGGAAAACCGGGGGAACTGTTCGCGCGCTTGCACGCCTTGTATCAAGACTATAAGGCTACGAACATGCGCGGTGGTCATTCTTGCGGGTGCTCGCATTCGTAATCGGCGGCTTCAGTTTACCGATGCCGGAACAACCTTCTCTGATCGAATATCCATGCGATTTTCCCATCAAGATCATGGGTAAAGCGCAGCACGATTTCACGCAGATTGCGCTGGCGATCGTTAAATATCACGCTCCCGATTTCGATACCGCGACCATGGCAGTAAAGGCCAGCAAGAGCGGCACTTATTTAAGCCTTACTTGCACCATTCGCGCGAATTCCCGCGCGCAACTGGATGCCTTGT
>JAFEEV010000292.1 GCA_018240935.1 Pseudomonadota bacterium | reverse complement strand
TGCCGGGCACTCTCCTCTTCGTGCTTGATATTGCGGAACAATGCTTCGATTCTGGCTTTATCCGTAGCGTGCAACCCGGCAACATCGGCATGCGCATCACCGAGCCGGAAACGCCGCATAGCGATGACCATTTTTTCCGCGGCCTGTAAAAAAATCGCCGCATTGTCCCGGATGATCCGGTTCTTTTTGTTATCTTTGTAGCTCCATGTCAAATAAGGACGGTCCGGATAGGAAAGCGCGGCGCCGTGACCCAGCGGCAAGGTATCGCCGATCAATTTGCTGGCAATCGCATCAAACTTGTCGCCGAAATAATCCTTCAGCCGGGCTGCCAGGTAATTACCGGGATTGTTCTCATCGTTCAGCTTACTGATATCGTTGCTTTTGTGATTAACCCCGGCGAATCCCTGATGCGACCAGGTATCGGAATATACATGCAGCGTAATGCCGAGCCTATGCAACGCGTGCGGACTGTTGTTGCTATTGATGCACGCGGTCACCATTTCTTTGGCGACAGGGCTATCCGGTTTGCAGACGATTTTGTCCATGAAGGTATCCCGCGGATTCTCCCCGGCATTCGCTTCATTATTGCCCGGCAAAAAATGAAACGGCAGCCACGCCTGATGGTTGGCCAATTCGTCAAAGTTTTTGTAATCGAGTGTCTTATGCGCCGAACTGATATGCTCATACATGGAACCGTCGGTGAAATGAATCACACCGGCATTGGTCGCATCGTCGACGTACTGCGACGCATAGGCAATAATTTCCGCTTCGGCATGATCGAAATCGGCCAAGCGCGCCAGTACATACGTTGTCGCATGATGAAAGTCTTTTTGCATGATCGTTCTCTTCCTCGTTTGAATTATTTTGCTTTGGTAAAGTAGCCGATGCAGGCTTTTTGCTCCGCCGGCGTCATGAACCCTTGGTGTTCGTAACGAACCGGCAAACCCAATTTCTTCAGCTTATCGCTCCACAGCGGATTGTAGGGCATCAGAGCGCACGACTTGACGCCTTGCTGGTTGAGAAACGCGGCGATGGCACGGAGGTTGTCTTCGGTCGCGGTGATTCCCGGAATCAGCGGAATTCTCGGAATCACGGGTATCCGGGCGTCGTTGAGCAAGCGGGAAAAATTGTCCAGCATGCGCTTGCTCGAGTGGCCGCAATATTGTTGGCTGGCCGCTTCATCCATCAGTTTGATATCGTAATAGATCAAATCCAGCCACGGCAGCATTTCATCCTTGAAGCGCCGGTAATCGAAAAAACCGCTGGTTTCCAGCGCCGTGTGGATGCCTTCGCGTTTTAGGGCTTGCAGCAGCTTACCGGCGAAACCCATCTGCAATGTCGCTTCGCCGCCCGACAACGTGACACCGCCGCCGCTTGCAGCAAAAATCGGCTTATCCTGTAGCAAGCGGTACATCAATTCGTCCACTGTGTACCATGCGCCGATCCGGTTACCATGAATATCGGTTTCGGGTTTGACTGCCTTGCCTTCCGGATTCTGGCACCAAACGCAGGACAACGGGCAACCCTTGAGAAAAACCGTGGTGCGGATGCCGGGGCCGTCTTCGCTGCAATCGCGCTTGATGTCGAAAACCAGCCCCTTTTCGCTGCTCATAAAAATTCCTTCACAGCAGCCTGAACGTTTTTGCCGATCGCGCCGAACTTGAACATATGCCCGAAGTTACCGGTAATCTGCACCAGATTCTCAATCAGCAACTGCGCCACATCCGCATTCGGACGCCCGGCCAATCCCAGGATCGCCTGCGTATCCTTAAAGCGGATCACCAAATCGACTTTATCCGGATCGCGCTCGATCCGGTCTGCTTCCGCTTCGCTGAGCGCTTCGGTCGTGACGATGGCTACCGGGTTCAATTGCCTGCCGAACGGGGTGTCGATAAAAAGCGCTTGCGGATCGGGACAGAATTTAATCAGCACATTCATGTCGTCTTGCGGTTTACGCGTGCGGATCAGGATTTTCCCCTGATAATAGCGAACACCGTCCGGCGCGTTGGGATCGCGCATGACGAAATTATCATTGAAAAAATGCTGCGCTTTCCGCGCCTTGGATTCGCTCAAGCCGGGGCTGATCAAGAAGCCGAACCCCAATTTGATCAGCGCCGCCATGCCGGTAGCCAGCAGCGTTCCTTCCATGCGATCCAACAGACCATCCAGACTGCCATCCGCTTCACCCAACTGGATGCCGGATTTCAAAATGTAATGAATGCCGTCCGGTAATGCGGGAATAGTCGCGTGCATGGCTACGCTCCTGTGGTTACGTGCTGTTCGACGCCGCTTTTCATGTCGAAATTGGCGCGATCGATGATTTCCTGCCGCATCAACGGACTCAACGTCACGTAGTAAGCGGAGTAACCGGCCACACGGATCATCAGATCTTTGTACGGCGCCAGCGCTTTTTGCTCGGCTTCGCCTGCACCGGCCTGGCTTGCCGCTGTCGCAGCGGCATTCGCCGCGATGAAATCCTCGATCGAGGTCACGCACAGTTGCACCAGAACGCCATCTTGATCCATGAACGTCTTCATATGCGTAGCGAAAAGCTCAGTATCTTCATCGAAATACGCTTTGCCGCGCGGCGTCAGACTGAGATTGTAGGTATAGCCGTTCTGCACCGTATCCGCGTCGACGCTGGCCACCGACAGCATATGATCCAACAACATGACCGGATCGCCGTTGGCTTTGACGATGCCGGGGCACGGCGTGATGCCGCTGGCGAACGACGCGCTATTGACGCGGCCATTCGGCGTGGCCCGGCTCAGCATGCCGAAACCGGCATGGTTGGTCATGCTCCAGTAACCGGTCAGGTAGCGCCCGCCGCGATGCGTGCGGTACTTGAAAAAAACCTCCTGGATCATTTTAGTCAGTAAGCGCGTGTACTTAACCGCCATCGCGTTGTTGTACAATCCACCGGGCGTTTCATCGACTCCGGCGCCGTATTTCGGCGCCAAGCGGATCAGGCGCATGCACTCCTGCAAGCGTTGCGGCGTCATCGCCGCCGGATGCGTACCGGAACTGCCCGCCAATTCCCGGATACGGTTCAGCCAGTTTTTGACAAAATTATGCGCTTCAGCCTCATTACCGGCCGCTGGACTGCGGCCGAAATTCGTATCCAATACCGCGATCAATTCCTGCGCCGACACTTTGCCGCCGAACACCAGCGCATCGATGACGCAAAACGAATCGATCACATCGGCGAGTCCGATAATGGCCACCCCGGAAGAATTATATTTGGCGCCGCCGGAAGCAACATCGCGGAATTTGGCGCCGCTTTCTCCGGGTTTGTTCGTGGGTCCGTCGAATAAGCCCGACAGCAAGGGCGATGGCCGGACTTTTTCCAGCGTGCGCCCCAGATAATTGTTGAATTGCACGCAATGCCGCGCCATTTCGTCGAGCTGAAAACGGAAGCTGGCGATGAAATCCTGCATCGATGTCATCGCTGTTAATGGCGGGGACGTGTAATCCGGCTTGCCGTAAAACAGATTGGGATCGTCCTTGCCGACACCGTCGCTGCGGTGCTTGCCGCCGAACATCGCCAGCTCCAGCACCGCCGGCAGCACCAGCAAGGTGGAACCGGTATGACCGTAATGCTTATGGTCGGCGTTCTGTTCAATACAGCCGATCGACGCGTAATCGTGCGCATCCGCCAATGCTTCGTCCGCCGTCACATGATCGTGCTTGGCATAATAATTCGCCATGCTGCGGATCACCGGCACATCGCCGTGCAGCGCGGGCGTCGCGCGGGTAACCAGATTCACCTGGCAAATGCGTTTCAGATAAGGGGAAATTTCATTCGCCGCCAAAGGCGCGCCGTCCGGCGCGCGATGATGAACATCCTTATGATAGCGGGCATGCACGTTCGGATCGCGGATGGATAGCATTTCCGTCGCTTTCAGGATGATGTAGGTCATGTCGTTGACCGCATCCACCGTCCGGCCATTTTCCCAGCGCGTGCCGCCCACGGTTAAGGCTTGGTTTGAGCCGCTGCCGGCAAACAATACTTCCGCGCTTTCCGGCGACAACGGCACATGATCGGAGCAGCGTAAAAAGAAGTGGCACATCAACTCAACCGCCCGCTTTGTATAGGCTGTTTGTGCCGCTTCATCCGGTTGTGACTGCCAGTCGCGCAGGTAAAATTCATTCAGCGTCTGATCCAACCGGCCCAGCGAAAGGCCGAAATTGGTATTCTCTTGCAACAGCAAGTGGTAGCAAATCCAAACCACGGTCATCGCTTCCGCCAAAGTACTGGCGGGCTGCGCCGGAACCTTGCGGCAGATCGCCGCCAGCTCGCTATTTCCGGCCTTCTCGGCGGCATCCGCCAAATGTCCGGCATAAATCATAGCGCCTTCGTATACCGCAATGACGCTGCGGGCAAATTCGATTTTCTCCGGCGTATCAGCGGCGCCATTCGCGATATCGTTCTGCACTTGCGCGATCAGTCCGTTGAACCCGAATTGCAGCACCCGGGCGAAATCCGGTGTGGTATGGGAAACGGCCGTGGCTTTATCGGATAAGTAAAAAGCCACGCGTTCGAACAATTCTTGGCATTTGGGCGTTTCACCGGCGCTTTTTTTCAGCGGCGGATCGATGGAAGGCTTGCCTTCGCACATTCCGCCATCGACTTCATCGCGCCGATCGTTGGCGTAATCGGCGGTATCGTAAGCGCTGTAGCGCGCCGCTTCCTGCACCGTGCGCCGTTCCAGCCAGAAGGGAAAAATTTCTTCGTTCAGCCGTTTGGCTACTTCCGGTTTGATCTTGAACGGGTTCTGCGGCCGTTTTGCCAGCGTTTCCAGTTCCGGCCAAATGCAGTACCCGCTCATGTCCATGTACACAACCGGCCCGACAAAACTGGTGGTGGTTTGCCCCGGCAGCAGATCGGTGCTGCGCACCAGCGGTGTTTTGTGACTGAATACATGTTTTAATGCCTGTGCGCGGCGCGTCACCGGCGGCAGCGCCGCATGCTCGGGCTGGCGCAAAAACTCGGTCAATAAGCGCGGCAGTTCATCGCACACTT
>JAFEEV010000291.1 GCA_018240935.1 Pseudomonadota bacterium | reverse complement strand
CCAATTACACAATTTATATTTATAGAATATTATTCTCCTCAACCTATGATTTTTTCGTGAAGTAGATGTAAGAAATTGTGAAGTTTCTAAAAATCGAGGTGCTAAAAATAGCCAATTGATTTATCGTAGTATCCGGACAAATTCATCCCTTCGTTTACCGGTTACCCAAGTTCATCATGCCGACACCTTTTTATTCCAGCAGTGTCACCCGCGTCCTACCGGCTCATGACAATTCGATCGACTCGCTCGCCGGCGGCTCGCGCTGGGTGAATACCACCATTTCGTACAGTTTTCCGTTCAGCAACGATGTCTCATATTGGTCATCGTTGTCCGGCGGATACGGCCCGCAATTCGGCGATGGGGAGCCCTGGCGTAGCGCCTTTACGCCGCTGACCAGCGCGGATCGGATCGCTTTCAGCAAGGCGTTGCAACAGTGGGCGAACGCCGCCAATATCAATTTCGTACAGGTCGCGGAAACACCCGGCAACGTGGGCGATATTCGCGCGGCCTACACCAGCGATCCCGATGCATCGACACTGGCGTGGTCTTACTTGCCCAACATCAGCCCCCTGGCAGGCGATGTGTGGATCAACACCAGCAGTTTGCTCAATTCGCAGGAATGGAATCCCGGCAATATTTCTTTTGAAACCCTTCTGCACGAACTCGGACATGCGCTCGGCCTCACCCACCCGTTTGCCGATCCCGACATGCCGTCCAAACCGGCGCTCCCGGCGAATTTGGATAGCACCATTCATACCGTCATGAGCTATACCTACGCCAATCTGCAAGGCGAAACGGGCAACGAATTCTCCTTTCACCCGACCACGCCGATGGTGCTCGATATCGCCGCGGTGCAGTATTTATACGGCGCCAACACGCATTACCATGCCGGTGACGACATCTACACGTTCAACGATGCCAACACCTATCACGAAACCCTCTGGGACGCGGGCGGCAGCGATACCATCCGTTACGATGGCGTAATGTCCGGTTTGATCGATTTAAATCCGGGCGGCGGATCGTTTATCGGTCAGCCGGTTTACGTTCAATCCAACGGGGTGAATGTCGGCGATCCGGTTCCAAATGTATGGATTGCCAACAACGTTACGATCGAAAACGCCGCCGCCGGGCAAGGTAACGATATCCTGGTCGGCAACAGCAGCGGCAACATCTTGGATGGCGGCGCCGGAATCGATACCGTGCAAACCGGCTCGCTACGCAGTCAATTCACGCTAAACCCGATAGCCGGCGGCTACTCGCTCAACGACAACGCCAATCCCGGTAATCAGGATACATTGACGAACATCGAACGGGTGAAATTTGCCGATGCGCATATCGCGCTCGATCTCGACGGCCATGCCGGAGAAGTCGCCAAACTGCTCGGAGCGGTTTTTGGCGCAGCCAGCGTGGCCAACCAGGATTACGCCAGCGTCGGCCTGGCCAAAGCCGACGAAGGATTGAGTTACGAGCAACTGGCCAGCTTTGCGATCGATGCGGCCAATCTGACCAGCCACGACGCCATCGTCTCGCTGCTGTGGCAAAACCTGTTCGGCACCACACCCTCACTCAGCGAAAAATCACCGTACGTCAACATGCTCGACCGTGGCGAAATTTCCACCGGCGCGCTCGCGATACTGGCCGCAGACACTGCTATCAATGCGGACAACATTCACCTGACGGGACTTGCGCAAACCGGACTGGCGTACACCGGTTGATGATTGATTCAATCCGCCTGATCTCATTCTCAATGGGTTTTTGTCGAATCGATATGGATTAACTGTTCGCACCTGCAAGCGACTCATTCCAATAACCCAGGTTTTTTTACGGTTAATCGGAAATTTGCCCGGATCCAGCTTGCACGATAATGACCGGCAGCGATGATAGGCGATACGCCATCATTCAGCCCGCAAATACAACTCAATCTTATCGTGCAAAAAGGACAGACGATGCCGCCGATCCCAGCAAACCGGACAGTAACGTACAGCGACGCCAAGCATGCCCCCGTTATCAAAATCGATGACAATATCGTACTGAACTTCAGAAATGAAGTGATTGCCGGAAGCGGCGATATTATTCTCAGCAACGGTACGGATACCCGCAGAATCTCGATTACCGACACCAGTCAGGTCACATTGAGCAACAGCAAGTTATCGGGTAATTCCGTCATTATCAATCCGGCGCAAGAACTAATTCCTGGCAGCCATTACAGCATTCGGATGGCAAGCGGTGTGGTCATGGACAAGGCTGGGCATGTCAATGCCGCCATTGCTGATCCTGAAACTTTCAGCTTTAATACTGCGGATTCCGCGCCATTACTCGCCAGTAGTAATATCGACGGCAATTTTTGGGATTCGGATTTGCCTGCGGAATTAAACGTTGACGACACTATAGCGCTCAATTTTGACGAGAACGTGCTCCCGGGTAGCGGCAGCATCATTCTCAGCAACGGCTCGGATACGCAAATCATCGATATACGGGATGCCAGTCAAGTGATCTTCGGCGGAGGCGATGGCGATTCCGTCATCATCAACCCGGCAACCGATTTGATCGCCAACACGAGCTATCACATCCAAATCACCGGTAATGCAATCATCGATACCGCAGGTAATGCTTATGCCGGCATCAACGATCCGGATACGCTCAGTTTTACGGTCACTCCCGCAGATCCGGCGCTTTTGTGGAGCAATTTATGGCATGAATCGGCGTTGAAAGTGGACGGCAGTATTCTGTTGTATTTTGGTGAAGCGGTGAGAACCGGCAGCGGCGCTATCGTCATTAGCAACGGCTCGGACACGCGGACAATCGACATCTCCGATGCAAGCCAAGTAACTTCGGATGGTTATGGCGGCATTACTATCAAACCGTCTGCCGATCTTCTTCCCGGCACTTCGTATAGCATTCAAATGACGGCCGGCGTGATCACGGATATTACCGGCCATGCGTTCGGTGGAATCGAGCCGAACACGATGAATTTCACGGCAATTCCCTCCAATCCGTTGTTATATGGATTAAATACAATCGGCAATTTTGCACCGCCGGATGAAATGATCGTCAAAGTTGATAATGGCATCGTGCTGCAATTTGACGAAAAAGTACAACCCGGTAATGGCGGTATCGTTATCAGTAATGGCACCGATACGCGAACGATTGATATTCACGACAACCAGCAAGTATCCTTCGATGACTATGGCCAGGTGTTCATTCAGCCAATGCAAAACTGGATCCGCGATACGCCCTATACTGTGCAGATAACGCCCGGAGTTATCACAGACAGCGATGGCAATGCATTTGCAGGAACCGATGCGCAATCGGCGCCCGGTTTTACGCCGGTGAGTTCCAATCCATTGCTGAATTCGGCAAATTTTACGGCAAGTGACGGTCAGCCTTTCTTAACAGCTGACGAACTCTGGCATGAGCAATTGACTCTCAGCGCCGATACCGATATTCAATTGCATTTTGACGAGCAAGTGACGGCAGGTAACGGCACGATTACGCTCCACAGTGACAAGGACACCCGCGTCATCGATATTCATGATGCACATCAAGTGATATTCGATGAGTATGGCGATGTGTTCATCAATCCGGCGGAAAATTTGCTGCCGCATACTCTGTATCGCATCGAGATTGCGAACGGGGTCATTACCGACATCGCCGGTAATCCCTATGCGGGCATCCACGATGCGGCCGCTTTGGAATTCACCGCAACAAATCCTTATTTCATCACAATGACGGGGGTTGGTTCAACGGATAACACTGGCCCCTGAATCACAAAGCAATGCGTCCTGAAAATATCAAGCCGATGATTTATCGCATTTACCGCTTAAAGCGTTTCGTTTCCTGACGTAGCACATGAAAATCAAACGAAATTGGGTGCTATGGCGTTCACACACGGCTTTTGACTTCATTACAAATCTTTGCTACTTTCCTGCGCAAACTCGCGGTGCAGCTTTCAGCGCACCGGTAGAACATGAGGAATGACATGCACGAAGAAACCGTAATGCACGGCCTGAAAGCCAAAGGATTGAAAAAAGGATCGATATCCAAATCCGCTGCCGTTACCATCGGCCTTGCAGCAACTGCTCCGGCTTATTCGTTAACCGGCGCATTGGGGCACGGCGCCGCGCAGAGTGGTTATCAATTGCCGATCGTATTTATTTTGTCGGTAATTCCGATGTTCTTCGTGGCATTGTCTTATAAACACCTGACGACTTCAGCACCCGATTCCGGGACGGTTTTCACATGGGGAACCAAAGCCATCGGACCGCGATTCGGCTGGCTGGGCGGTTGGGCCTTGCTGCTAGCCAGTGTTTTGGCCGGAGTGGCGGCGACGCAAATTATCGTGGATGTCCTAGCGATCTTGTTGAATATGACGGAAACGCCGCTTTGGTTTCATTTTGGTGTGGCAACATTATTTATTGTAAGCACGACGTATCTGACGGCACTGGGCGCGGAAGAATCTTCGCGCACCACCTTGATTCTGACGATTACGCAATATGGTGGACTGATTGCGCTAGCTGCGATTCTATTCATGCAAGTTTTGCAAGGAGATACAGTGCGCACCGCTGAGCCTT
>JAFEEV010000290.1 GCA_018240935.1 Pseudomonadota bacterium | reverse complement strand
CAATTCTTTGCTGACGGTCAGTTTGCCGGCCGGCGCCGGATTAACCGTCACGGACCGGCCGCCGGTGACCGATCCGGCGCAAGCCGAAGCGGGCGCCATTACCGCACTGGCGCAAATCACCGGGTTGAGCGCTGACGCCGCCGGTGACCTGAGTGCGAAAGCAAGAGCGTTTCTGGCGCAATTGCCGGACGGCAATCCGGTCAGCATTCATACCGTGACACCGCGCGTTGCCGGTGATCTGCCGCCGGCGCTGCCGGTTATCATCAGCAGCCCAACCGCTGCGAGGCCCGGTAACATGCTGATCATCGACGCCCGCGAATTGCCTGCCGGCACCGTCATTCAACTGGACAATGTGTCCTTCGTATCGATCATCGGAGCTGCGCGGATTACCGGCGGCAGCGGTGAAAACTTCGCCGCGGGCGACGATCAGAACCAATTTATCGTGCTCGGCGCGGACGACGATATTTTGTCCGGCGGCGGCGGCGGCGATACCGTCGGCAGTCTGGGCGGCAACGACCGAACCTCCGGTGATGCCGGTAACGACACGGTGTACGGCGGGGCCGGTAACGATATCTTGAACGGCGGTAGTGGAAACGACCGGCTCAACGGCGGCGTGGGTTTTGACAACGCCATTCAAGCAGGACAATTAGCCGATTACCGCATTGCCGTGCGCGGCAATGCAGTTACATTGACGCAGGCGAACGGTGAAAGCGATATCTTGACCGATGTCGAATTAGTGCGGTTTGCCAGCGGCCCGAGTCTGGCGATCGCTTATTCCGAAGCCGAAGCGGTTGCGCATCACCTGGCCAGAGCCTGGCTGGGACGCGACTTGACGGTTACGGAAGGAAGCGCGGTGCAAAACTGGGCGGGTGCGACGGCGGAGGATATTTTGGCGGCCTTCCGCAGCTTGCCGGAAACGATCGGTCTGGGACTGCAAAACAAGACGGACGGCGAACTGCTGGCCGGCTGGGATACCGATTCAACGATTATCCGGATCGATGCCACGCGCGGCTTTACCGGCGGCGCTGAAAACAATCAGGGCTATTTGCCGCTCGGGCTGGCCATGAATGCGGACGGCGGCGCAGGCTATGACGTCTTGCGCATGCCGGGCAGCCGTGACGGCACGCACCTGGAATTTTCCGGCGATCGTCTGGAACTGACGCAACTCAGCGACGGCGCTATGCTCAGCCTGAAGAACGCGGAAATGATCGCGTTCGACAACCGTGAAACCGTCGTGATCGCGCACAATCGGGCCGAAGGCATCCTGGCGCGCCTGGTGCACAGCTTCTTTAACCGCGATGCCAGCGTAGCGGAATGGCAGCTCGGACGTGAAACATTGCAGCAACCTTACGATGCCGATGCGATCCTGGATTGGTTCCAGCAGCGCGCCGGGCTGCAAGCGCTATCCGATACCGATTACATTCAGGCGATTTACAACCATACGCTGGGCCGCCCGGCAACGGACGATGAACTCCATCAGCAGTTGACCCGGCTGGAAAATCACGCGATCGATCGCAACGGACTCACGGTCGAAATCGCGCAAAGCGACGAAGCGGCCGCGCATTTGGTCGGCAGCGTGATGCAGCACGACGGCTGGATATAAGCAGCGAGGGGGCGCCGTATCGACTTCCCAGAACCTGCTCAAGATCTCAATCAAGGGATGCAGTGCAAGGCAAAATCGAACGAAAAAGCGGAGCATACTCGAAGTATGTGAGCATTTTGAGTTCCATTTTAACGCGGCAATGCGCCTTTCAGTGAGATCTTGAACAAGTTCTCAATGCGGCGCCTGGAACGGCACGCCGAGAAAATGCCGCCGGTTGAATTCCGATTCGTTCAGCGCTTTGTCGTAGCGGGCGAATGCCGCCACTTCGTCGCCCGGCGTCGCGTTACTGCCGGAAAAGGTAATCAGCCCGATGCGAAAACGGCGCAGATCGGCGCAGCGATCCGCCGTCTGATCCACGGTCATGTGGCCGCTTTTCATACCCAAATCCTTCAGACTCTCCATCTTCACGCCCAATTGCACGGTGGACGGATGCACACCGGCGCCGGTGATCGATTTGAGGATTTGCACATGCCGTTTCGTCAGCGAATCCTGCCCGGCGGATGATTTCCCGTTTTTTTCCCCGCCACCCGCTTGAAATCCTTCGTCGTACGCCATGATCCGGGCGATCATGTTGGCGCGTCCGGCGGCCAGGCCGATCGGCTGCACCCGGGTATGGCCGAAAATATAAACGCCGTCGTCAAAATTACCGGACTTGGCATCGACAAAAGCCGCCGTCGCGTACGACACGAAACGCCCCTTGGTAATCAGCAATTGCGCCAGCGTTTGGTACAGATCGCGCAGATTATCCGCCGCGGCTTGTTCCTTTTTGGCCGCCGGATCGGACGATGTGGGTCTTGCCGTCACCCAATCCTTGATCGTCTTGCCCTGTTTGAACCAGGCCTTCATCGTATCGCTTTGCTCACCCGGGCCGATGCCGTTCACTTCGATATCGAAGCCGACGCCGTCGAAATTCCAGGCATCGAGTACATCGCGGATGCGATTGGCGTGATCCGTCATGTCGGAATTGCGTGACGTGATGAATGACACGAAATCGCCTTGCGTTTGCTTGCTGAAATCGTCGCGCACCTCATAACCCGCGGTGACCTGAATGCCGAGCGAATGACTGGCGCCGATCAAGTTCTTCAGCGCCAGTTCGACGAAGCTGCGTTCCTTGCCCGGCTTTTTCCCAACCGCGTGACCGAATACCGCCAGCTCCGGAGAAAGATCGACCGACCCATCCGGCCGCCGGCTAATGGTGGCGATCAGCGAAATATCGTCCAGCCCGCCGCAAAACTTATCCATGAACGCTTGGTACTGCTGCGCTGAAGGAATTTTTCCGTCTATTTTGTGGAAAACGGCGACGCGCTTGGTGAAGTTCGCCAAACCGGTCCACAACGACAAACGGGAGCGCGCCGACACGACGGCACGCAGCGGCGTACCGGCATCGACTTTGGGAATCAACGCCGCTTGCCCGGTCATGCGCCACGCATACGGCACATTCTGCACGCGCCGGCGGATATCGGAAATGCTCCAGGGATCGGCAGTGCCGCTCGACCATTTGCACGATCCGCTGGCGTCGGGCTGCAAAACCTGGGATTCATCGGCGCCGCGAAACACCACGATTTCGTTGTTCTTCCAGCCGAATGCCGCTTCCTGCGCCGAGGGTTCGATGAACGGCGGATCGGCGAATTGCACTTCGAAATCGGCCATGACTATAACTGCCGCCCGGTTTTCGGATCGTACGCCACCGGCACCGGCACGACCTGATCGGTCGGCAGCACTTCCACCCATTGATCGAACACCTCGAAATCCTCACCGCCCTGTAGCGCGCGGAAACCGCCTTGCAACGGGTAGAAACCGTGTTCATACACTTTGTCCACCGGCGTGGCCGACACGCGGTTATCGTCGTTGATCTCGTCGCCGGGATAACGTCCCACTTTCATCGATTTGGCATGCTTATCGGCGACGACATCGCATAAATGGTTGATGGCGTCGCGAACCGTTACGTTCGGGCCGCTGTGCGGAATTTTGCCCAGCTCGTCGAGCGGCGCTACGTAATTGTCGTCCAGTCCGTCGGTACCTTCCACATGCAGACGCTGCAACCAGTTCATCGCCGCGCGTTCCTTGCCGGGGCGGATCGGAATCACCGCCTTGACCCACGGCGCATTCAAGAAAGCGTTGCGCATGTTGTCGCCGTCGAGCTGCAACAGCCAGCCGAGCGATGCGCCCAATTTGGCGGGATCGGACTCCTCGGTGATGTAATAGTTATCCACGCGGTTGTCGTGTGTCCCGCCCCAGGAGACGGTATCCATCGACGCAATTTGCGTGTTTTCGGCTGTGATTGCCGCGGACGTGATCAAGTTTTTCGTCAACTTGCTCTTGATTTGCGCATGCACCGAGCCGCCCGCAGGTGCGGTTGCGGGCGTGACGGCAGACGGTTTGCGGATACCGCCCAAGCCTTGGTGGCTGTGGTGCAGGCGCGGCCGCCACCATTCCGGCGCAACGAAGTACAACATTTTATCGATATCGAATATCGTATTCAGCAACTCCGACACCACGTGCCGCGTGCGGTCGTCCGGCATCGGCAAGCCCTTGGTCAGCATGTCCTGGATCAAGCAGCGGTACACCACGATACGTTCTTCCTCGCGCAAGTCCTCGTACTTGCGCGGCGCAACACGCGACATTTTATTGATGCGGTCGCGCGCCGCTTCGACAAACGCCTGCTCGTACTCAAACTTGGTTTTCTCGTTGAACTCCTTGATCTTTTGCTCGTTCTGCGCGGTGACTTCGTCGTTCAGTTTTTTGCCCGGCTGCCAGGTAATCTTGGCCACCACGCGCAGCGGCGACACATTGCGGAAATTGACGTGTTTGACCTTGACCGAAAAGCGGATCGCGCCGGGCGTGTCTTCCTGCACTTCGTCCAGTTGCAGGCGGATATCGTTACCGCCGTAATCGAAGCTGATGAAACCGGATTCGCCGTATTCATAGCCCGGCTGATCGCACTGCGCCTTGAAACCGCCGAAATGCCATTGAATCCGCTCAGGCTCTCCTTCGTTGCTATCCAGATTCACTTCCCGGCCTTCGGCGTAGACTTCGTCCATGTCGTCTTCCGGCAGCGTATCTTCAGTCTTCGGCACAAACGGAATATCGATATTCAAGTCGGTCGTCACCGGTTGCGGCATCGGAATCGCTTCCGGCGGCGGAATCTCGCCCACTTCGGGTCCTTTGGCCAGATGCACCAGCTTGGCAATCCCCAATTGGCGGCCCGGATCGTCGACGTACGTCTGCCAGCACAAATACGTGCCGATGTCCTGCACCTGCACGCCGACCTGGCGCATTTTGCGGCGCATTTCGTAATTGAGCAGATCGGGCGTGGTGTTGTTCAGCACGTAACGCTTGCTCGAGGTATCGGTCGTTTCGGTGACGGTGCGGAACGTCGATTTGTAGTTCTTGCGGATTTCGGTGGAAATTTTCTCGGTCTGCTGGCGCATGTGCTTGTGCGTCACTTCGCGCGCCTTCGATTGCGTGGCGGCCATATCGATACTGGCGGACGCGCTGGCGCTGCCGCCGATCCAGCTCTGATTGGCGGTAGCGTTCATGCCGAATTTGGTATCGGATTTGTTGTCCTCCTTCACCGCTTGCGACAGCTCGTCTTCCTCGGTCAGCGATTTCTCGGTCTTGAGCGTCGTCTCCAGTGCTGTTTCCAGCGTGCGTTCAACCAGCGTGCGGCGCGTGCTGACTTCGACCAGTTCCACGCTGCTGCCCGGACTCAGCCACACATGCCCGACCGCCGGCCCCAGAAAGGTGTCGAACTCGAAGAAATACTGGCGGAACAAATGCACGATGCCGATCGGCGACAACCCGGCGCGGTCGAGATCCTTGAATGGATCCATGTAGTCGAGCGGATCCTTGAAGCTCAGCAGCTTTTGCAGATTCGCCAATTGATTGTCCTGCTTGTAGAACAACTGCTTGAGGGTGT
>JAFEEV010000028.1 GCA_018240935.1 Pseudomonadota bacterium | reverse complement strand
TAAATGAGTATTTTGAGTCTGATTTCAACACAGCATGATCGAGCGCAGTAGTTTTTCAGAGCTTCCCTAGGCGATGCAGTATGCCGGGATCCCATTACTACTCGAAAATGCTTGCCGGTTAAAGTTTATCAGAAGAGGGGGATGCAGACCGCGGGTTATGGCGAACTGACCGTCTTGTTTTTACCTGAAACGAGGAAATCGATTAATAATGACTGAGAACACTCCATTCGTGGAAGAATTGCTCACTACACGGCAGCCGCCATCGTTACTGCAAGCGTCGATTTGCTTTGCCGGGGTTTTTTTGCTGATTTCGCTGGGTATGTTTGCATTTGCGGTCAGTATTCATGCTGTTATCTTTCTGGCGTTAATCTGGGTTTGTCTGCAAGCGCGCCGGCTCGGATACTCCTTTGACGATATCCGGCGCATGATGGATGATGGGATTATCAAGGCGCTGCCGGCGATTTATATTTTTTTGCTGATCGGCATGGTCATTGCCAGTTTCATGCAGAGCGGCACGATTGCCAGCTTGCTGTATTACGGCCTAGATTGGCTCAGTCCGGGCGCATTTTTGGCGGCTGGATTGCTGCTGTGCAGTTTCATGTCGGTTGCTACCGGTACTTCCTGGGGCACGGTAGGAACGATCGGTGTCGTTTTGATCGGCATCGGCGATGCAATGGGTATTCCGTTGCCGCTGGTGGCCGGAATGATCGTCTCCGGCGCCACTTTCGGCGATAAATTATCGCCGATTTCGGACACCACCAATCTGGCGGCGATGAGTGCCGGAGCGAACTTGTACCGGCATATCGGTTCCATGCTGTATACCACTATTCCGACATTGCTGATTGTTCTGGTGATTTTTATCGGCTGGGGTATGTATTACGGCGGCAATGCCTTGCCGGGAGCACATATCGATGAAATCCGCTCAGCCTTGGCGGACGCTTATCACATGAATCTGTGGGTGACTTTGTTGCCGCTGCTGCTGATGTTCGGTTTGAGCATCAAACGCTATGCCGCGGAAGTCAGCATGACGTGCAGTATCGTCCTGGCCATGCTGATTGCCGTGTTATATCAAGAGAAAAATGCTCTCGATGTGGTCAATACATTGTGGCTGAACTCTCCCGGTACCACGGGAATTGCCAATATCGATGATTTGCTCGGGCGCGGCGGGCTTTACAGTATGGCATGGACGCTGCTGCTATCCGTTATGGCATTGGCCCTCGGCGGCATCATGCACCACGCCGGTTTTCTGCAAGTCCTGCTGGCGCATGTCATCGCACGTATCCGGCGGATCAGCACGTTAATCGCTACTACCATTTTGTCCGGATTGATCGGTAATATCGCAATGGGTGAGGCGTATATCTCGATTATTCTGAATTGCCAGTTATTCAAGGGGGCATACCAGGAGAGAGGGGTGGATCGCGCCGTGCTGTCACGCTCGGTTGAGGAGGGCTCCACACTGACGACGGGGCTTATTCCATGGACAACGGCCGGCACTTTTTATGTCGCAACCTTGGGCGTTCCAACATTGGATTATGCTCCGTATGCCTTGCTGAATGTGTTGAATCCTTTAGTTTCCATCGTCATGGCCGTACTTGGAATCGGGCTTATGCGAGAAAACAAGGCCGCACAAATTCACTGAGGAATAACAATGAAAATAGAGTCGAATAATCATCGCAATAATTGGAAAGAGGTGCTCATTATTCTGCTAGCCTTGGCAGGAGGCTTTTTATTGTCGTTTCTGGGGTTCGGATTGCTCTGGAGCGGCATCTCCTGGCCTATGCAGTTGATCATGATCGTGCCATTTTTTCTTTTGTCCTATGGCCTGTGCCGTTGGAGCAGCAACGCGAACCTATCTTGTATTTTTATATTCATTGGCGCCGCTCCTCTAGGTTTGTTGATCACGCGATTCCGCGATACCAACGATGCGCACTTGATGCCGATTTTGATCGTGAGCGGCTGGATGATCGGCATACTGGCCGGTTTCTATATTGCGAGGCTAGCGCAGAAATCGCCAACCGGTGCGCCGGGAAATACCGCTTCGTCCTGAATGCATTTTTTTGCGGCATAAAGCGTAACAAAAATATCAAGAAATTTGCAGCTGTATAGCGTTACTTCAATTCTTCTTGGCTCTTCCTCGTCGAGATTCAATTTTTGCACAAAATTGGATACTTTCTGTCCTTCTGGTTATCAATCCATCAAATTCGTGACATTCCCGGGATAGGTTGCCTAGCGATGCTAGTTTATAGGTACTAGTAACCTATTATTAAATAAGGATTAACTTCCTATGGATAAAATTCTGCCTGCCGTCTAACATGCAATCGTTGCCAATTCACTGCGGGTAATGACGTGAATTGATTCTATTTCATCAATAATTCTGAAGGTAAAAAAATGAATATGCTATTTTATATCCGGCACACCGTGATTGCGGCAATGTTACTGATGATGGGCGGTGCCGCACATGCAGGTCTTACATTTGTCGTTACCGATACGGCAACCCGGACCGAAGCTTTTAACATCGCCGGTTTTCCTATACTGCCGGTTGGTTCGGCAGTAAGTCTTGGGCATCTGGACTTCACAGGTCCGGGATCACAAACGGTTACTTACACGTACCTGGGCCAGGAGTCCGGATTTATCGATAAATTCCATAACACTTTGAATGGAACCAAACTGCTTGAATCCAATTCTGTCGGAACCTCAATCAGCTCAGTTGTCAGCACGGCCGGGCCGCTTAGCTTTAAGTTTGAAGGCGACACCGGTAAGTTTGCTATCAACGGCGGTCATTGGGACAAAGGTACGTCGATTGGTTTAATCGGAACACATATGCTGATCGGGTCGACCACTTACGCGTATGTGCTTGGCTATAACGATAGCGCGGGAACGAAGCATCTCGGCGATTGGGATGATTTTGTAATCGGCGTAAGCGCGGTGCCGGAACCAGAAACCTATGCTATGTTACTCATAGGACTTGGCCTGATTGGTTTTTCAGTTGGTAAACAGAAGCAACGGTGAGTTTCAGCTTCGAATATTTTCGATTTCAATAATTGATTGATAGCCGAGTACTCTTGTTTTTTACAGGAGTTAAGGCGGTTGATTGGGATTGAGCCGATTTCCAATAACTCCTAAAACTACTGGCAGGATAAAATGACTGAAATTCGGGAAGAAAGAGTCACCGTGCCAATTGCGAAGGAATTGCAAGAAGAACAGCGCTTAATCGAATGAAAATTTATAGACAATAACGGAATAATACGAAATTGAAATCACCTATCGATATTCAATATTTTAGAACGAATCAAGAATCTCAAGATTATGCTGATTCTTCTATTTCTTCCGAACGGCGTTTGCATGATCGGCGGCAGCGCTGTTACGACCGGCGCGATTCATCGGTTTTGCGAGGACGGGCGCGCTACGACCGGCGCCGGAATGACCGGCGTGATTTAACGATGCTGCAAACGCAGTTGCCGTACCTGCGCGCGGAACTGGCAAAACCCCGATTGACCCTCGAACCTTTAACGGCAGGGCATGATAGCAGTACGTTGCGTCTATGGGTTATTACAGAGCAAACGGACTTGAATAATCAATTTT
>JAFEEV010000289.1 GCA_018240935.1 Pseudomonadota bacterium | reverse complement strand
GAAATATAACTATCCGATAGTGTCAGGCCGCGCAGCTGGCCAAGCACGGCGGCAATACCGCCTTGCAATGCCAGCGCCGCCGTGACGGTTGAGACATACTGCAATCCAAGCGGTTGGATTGTCCCGCTCGAGCGCCCATGCACCGACATCAAACCGCAAGCCGCTTGGATGATGCTTTCAGACGCATCCGGTTGCGTGCGATCATTCCAGCCGGTAATCGCACAATTCACCGGCTTGGTATGCGGTGTCTTGAAAGTGAAGGAAAACATCCCGCCGGCAGCTTGATCACCGCTGTCCGCAACCTGCAACTCTAATGCGCTGGCTTGGTAAAACAGCGAGAATGCCGTGGCGGCGAAAGGCGCGGCGGCATTTCTGAGCGGTCCGGCAATCGCGCAATCGTTTAATGACTTCTTCATCTTTTTCGTTCGCGTAGGCGTAAATGAAGCAAATCCGTTTAACCTCCCGCAACTGCGGGCAGAATCGTCAAAACATCGCCGTCGCGCAAGCTGGTTGCCAAACCGTCCTGAAAGCGGATATCGTTGTCGTTGACATAAATATTGATGAAACGGTGAGCGCTGCCGCCGGTAACGAGTTTTTCCTTGATCCCCGGGTATTGCTGTTCCATATGATCGATAATCTCGGCGACTTGGCTGCCTTCGATATTGATGTGCTTTTGCTGATTCGTGAGTGGTCTTAATATGGTCGGAATAATGACTGTAATAGGCATACGGACTGAACCTTCTAGGAAAATTATTTTTGCGGTAAAAAACGGCGGCGCTTTCTGAAATGAACGTCAAGCCACCATCTGCAATTCGAGTTCGGGTTGATACTGCTGGACGATGCGCACTCTTTCTTCAATGACCATCCGATCGACGATGCGGAAACTGCGGACTTCTTCGTTGTACAAATGATAGGTTGGAATAATGACGTAATGCGCTTGCGGTTCGGTGGCCAGTTCGACGTCGCTGCGGCTCGGGTATGCCTGGCTGTTGGTATGCGAGTGATAAATGACGACCGGTTCTTCGCGGCGCGCACTCATTTCTTTCCAGACTTGCAGTTGCTGCTGCGGATCGAACATAAAAAAATTCTCCGCTTGCGCGGCGTTGCGCATCGGAATCAAACGCAACGGTAAGTTGGATCCCGCAGGCCCCGCAATAATGCCGCAGGTCTCAATGGGATGATCGTTCAATGCTTGTGAGATCATGGCGCTAATCAGCTTGGAATGGATTGTCAGCATAATTCCTGTCTCCTGAATATTTAAAATCGATTGATTGTTACGAGTTATTGCTGATAAAGAATCTAGGGCGGCTCTGAAAAACTACTGCGCTCGATCATGTTGTGTTGAAATCAGACTCAAAATGCTCATTGACACCTTGTAAACTGCGCTTTTTCACCTGATTTCGCCTTGCCTGACCGTCGCTCGCTACCTTTTTCGGAGCTTCCCTAGTAGGTCGGCAGCGATTGATCGACTTCCCTGATCCACGCGAGAATTCCGCCGTCCAGACTTTTAACGTTGGTGAAGCCGTGTTTTTGCATTTCAATCAACACATCGCGCGAGCGCATCCCCATTTTGCAATGCAGTACGATGAAATCTTCTTTGTTCATGCCCGCCAAAACTTCTGCCGACATGATCCGGTTTTTCGGGATATGCTGAGCGCCATCGATGTGCACGATGTTCCATTCTTCGATGCCGCGCACATCGATAAGCTGCACTTCCCCGCCGCTCTCTTTGATTTCTTTCAGTTCGCGCGCGCTGATCACCGGTATCGCATTCGCAGGTGCCGCTGGCGCGCGATTCACATTGCAAAATTGCTGATAATCGATCAATCCTTCGATCGAGGTCCTACTCGGCGCGCGGCGCAGCGGAATGAAGCGGTAGCTCATATCCAGCGCATCGTAAACAGCCAGACGCCCGAGCATGGTTTCGCCAATGCCGGTGATGAGTTTGATCGCTTCGGTTGCCATCATCGCGCCGATGGATGCGCATAAAATGCCGAGCACGCCGCCTTCGGCGCAAGACGGCGCCATTTCCGCCGGTGGCGGCTCGGGATACAAATCGCGGTAATTCAGCCCGTTACCGCCGGGCGCATTTTCCCAGAACACGGAAACCTGGCCTTCAAAGCGGAAAATGGAACCCCATACGTAAGGTTTTCCCGCCAGCACGCAGGCATCGTTGACCAGATAGCGCGTAGCAAAATTGTCGGTGCCGTCGACAATCAAGTCGTACGCCGAAATAATGTTGTGTGCATTGCCAACTTCAAGCCGTTCGCGATGCAGGCGGACTTTGACGTAAGGATTCAGTTCATTGATCGCATCGCGCGCGCTTTCCGGTTTTGGCCGGCCGATATCGGATTGGCCATGGATGATTTGGCGCTGCAAGTTGGATTCGTCGACGATATCGAAATCGATGATGCCCAATGTACCGACACCGGCTGCGGCGAGATACAGCAACACCGGAGAACCCAAGCCACCGGCGCCGATCACCAGAACTTTGCTGCTTTTGAGCCGCCGTTGACCTTCCAAACCGACTTCGGGAATCAGCAAATGGCGGCTGTAGCGTGAAATTTCATCTTTACTCAATGTTTCGACAGGATTAACTAACGGTGGTAAACGCATGCAAACTCCCTGTTTTCATTTGGTGTTGGTTTATTCCGGTTGATCGTATGGCTGATTCACTCTTCCGGTACTCAACCGGAAAAACGGCGCCTTTCAGTTGCGCACCGGCCGCTTCGGAATCATTCGCCGCAATCAGTTTTGGCGGAATTTAAATTAAACACATGAAGTTGGGAATGTGACAAAATGCCGCGCGGCAATTTGCCGCAGGCTTGATCCGCGCACGCTTAGGCGTAATTCATGCCCGGCAGAGAAAGAATTTATTATTGCCAAATAGAAACTTATTGCTTATTGAGGAAAAGTGCACGCGGTGAAGACGATGAGAAAAGTATCGGTGCTACGGATGGAAAATTTGTAAAACCTGCCGCACG
>JAFEEV010000288.1 GCA_018240935.1 Pseudomonadota bacterium | reverse complement strand
TGGCGAGTTGTGCCATCCTTGCAATGGGTAATCGCTTCATGCCGCAACTGCATCCGTTGCCCGCTGTGGATTTCTTTAAAGCGCGTGAGCAAATCGTGCGATTCGTACTCCGGAGTCAGGATGCTGAGAAAAGATCTCCCTTGCAATTCGCTTTCCGCATAACGAGTCAGCATCTCGCCATAAGCGTTCAACGACATGATCTTGCCCTCGGCATTCTGTGTCAACACGATCGCTTGAGCGGTATCGAGCAGATTCTCGACAAAATCCCGTTCCCGGCTGAGCTCGTTTTTCTGCTGAATGAGCATTTTGGTGCGCGTGGATACTTCCTGCTCCAGCTTTTCCAGCTGCAACGACAAGGAAACAGCTGCTTCCGAGAGCGTGTCCACTTCATCCCTGAAACGCTGCACGTGATCGTTCGAAGCCAGTGACGAACGGAATTTCTCAAATTGCCCGTTAGCCAGCAATGGCAGAACAAAAGCCACATCTCTCAGTTTTGCCAGCAAGCGGGTAAAAATCAGAAACAACAGAATTTCCGAGAAAATCAGACCGAGTAAGCCGATCAATGCAATTTTCCAAATGGAATCATAAATATTATTGACTGCGGCGGTGACATCGGTAATCACGATCAAGTGCGCTTTATCGGGTTCATACGAATCGAGCGGAAATAATTTTATTTGCAAATACTGATCGTTCCAGCGAATCTGAGTGCCATTGCTCAGCGCACTTAGTTCCGGGTGCAAATGCGAGGTCTTTTTCAGAATCTCAAGATTCTTTTCCTTATTAGTCAACGCTGAAACATGAATATTCCAGCGTAAATAATCGGCATCGTTCGGCAGCGGCAGATTACTCTGTTCCTTGATCAGCAAACCGATATCGGTACCCGCTATCCGTTTGAACGCCAAAAACATATCCGCTAGCGATATACCCATCACCACGACACCGGCTTTTTTTCCTTCCACCAATAAAGGCGCAACGATGTACTGAATGCAGTTTTCCCGGCACAGCAATGGATTAATCGGTCTTTCCGATTGATTGACATGATTCACCCAGGTGGCCAATAACCTATTGCCGTCGTTCTGGGTATCCAGGCTATCCCAACTGGCGTTTAGCTGATTTTGCGGATTATAAAAATGCACGAACTCAACACCGTTGTGAAATTGCAGCAACGCCCAGTGAGGATCGAAAACTTTGCTGATACTCTCACCATCATTGATCAGCAAGGCATTTTTCATTCCATCCAGAAATGGAATCATTTCCGCCAGTTGATATAAATTCTGCGAAGTGTTTTTGATTAAACTGGTGACTTCCCTGGAATAACGCCGGTATTCGACTTCCCGCTGATTATCGAAATTGGCCATTAACCCCAGGTAGCTGATAAAGCAAAAAAGCATCACAACCGCCAGCAGAATCATGCTGCTGCTCAGCGAGATCTTCCATCTCAGACTGCGGAATCTGCGGCCTTTATGGTTTGGCGCAATGGATACTTTTCCCATTTTAGTTCCGGAGCTATTTTCCATCAGAGTTTCAGCTTACTTCTTACTTAGAAGCGATAGGATGCTTGAATCGCGAACAGATCCCAGTTCTTTACAGTGTCTCTAGGGCTCGGATTATCCAGCCGCGATAACCATCCGGTACCATTCACGTGATGATACTCGGCGCGCAACATGAATTCCGGTGTGACGTTCCAGCGTATGCCGACGGTGATATCCCGGGCAAAACGGCTGTGCTCCAAACCTTGGCGCGCAGGGTTTAGCGCTGCCCAATCGCTGCCGCTGCGATCCGATCTATCGGTAAATAGTGCATCATACCGTAAAATGCCTTCCAATTTCGGTGTAAAGCGATACTCACCTTGAAAGTAATAGCTTTCGCCAACGAAGTGTAACCCTTTCAATACCGGTGCTTTAAAACTATCACCATATTGAAAGGGCCGGATGGCGTATTCGGATGTTAGCGTCCAACGCTCCGTATTGTATTGCGCTGAGAAAAAGACCGGAGTAAATTCCAATGCTCCTGCCCCCAGCGGATCGCGCGCGCCCTGAGGATCGTAGGCCGTATTCAGCCATATCCCGCTGACCCCCAAACGCAGCCGTTTATCGTTCGTTTCAAAAATCCCGCGGCCGATGTAAGACACATCCCGCTCCATATGGCCCGGTTGTATGCCGCCTAGTAGCGAGCTTTCCCACTCCTTATTGCTGACGATCGGCAGCGTGACGCCGAATTGCGTGGACAACGTGCCCCAATCGAATATTGCCGCATCGCCATATAGTTGTACGGAATCGCTGGAAAGTCCGACATTGCGGGAGCGGTCGAAATAAATCGACTGCGGCAGCATGATACTCGGACGCGTAAATGCCACATCCCGGGTTTCATTGTAAAAACCGAACGGATTTTTTATCCTGCCGACACGAATACCGAATTGATTCGCTTCGTGCGAATACAAGCGGTAATCCAAGAAAGCGTAATCGAGCCGCGGCATCCCGGTGTTTCCTTCGCCCGCTCGGCGCGACAACACTTGCGCTGATAATTGCAGCTTCGGCAACGGCCGCACTGAAGCGTTAAGCCCGGCTTCGGTCAAACCAAAACTGCCGCCCTTATCGCTGTTCCCAAAAACATCGTTGTCCGAAGTAACCAGATAAGCCTGCGAGACGAATCCATGAATTTGCAGATCGCCCGGACGATCGGCCGAGCGCAGCCACTTCAATGCCGTGCTTACCACACCGGCTTTTTCCGGAGCTTTACCAGTATCAACAGCTTCGACGGGTAAATCTTTCGTTTGCACCCATTTGACCGGGGGTCTGGCAGAATCGGGTTGCTTTTGCGGTTGGTCAAGCTGCTGCGCCTGAACGGCGGCGACGGCCATAGCCGATAGCACGGCAAGCCCCCTTACCATTCGCTGGCCAAAGCGGATGAAATAGCTACTTAATCTCGAGCACGTTAACATTTTCATTAATATTGGCTCTCCATAAATAACCTATTGCGCCCGGTGTGCTGGCAACTTTGGCAAGCATTTCCTCGCTTGAATTAACCTTGATCGGAGCCTGGCCGGTGCCCGAGAATACTAGCCGGTCCCAGGTGGATCGTAATTGATAAGGAAAAACGTTCAATTTTTCCTTGGAAACGATTTGATGCAATCGATCGTCATCGGATAACACGAAAACTCTGATCTTGGTTCCATCGGACCAAGTTTTTAAGCGCATGCTGAAAATAGAACGTAGCGAATTAGCCGAGAGGATTTTTTCGTTTACGCTTGGGTTGGTTACAATCTCGAAGTGATCATCGGCGCTGGCTTCGCTCTTTATACCGCAAAGACACAGCGTTAGAGCAAAGCATAAGCCGACTCTAACCCTTAACCAATATCGCCTTGATAATCGGACTCGTATAAAGAAATGAAATAAGTTCAAGAAACAGATTCCCGATACAGATTTATTTCATTACATTAATTGATACGGATGAGGCTATAGGCACCGCAATCGGTTACGACTTCCCAAGCATCGTGATGCTCCTTGTACATTTTCTCGAGTGCATCCTCTACTTTGACGTAATAAGGCCTGCGCATGCCATGATAATTTACCGGCGGGCCGATGGGATTAAAATTCAAACCATAAAAACCCATCAGTTTATTCAGTGCAGGTTCGGCAACGGATAACCAGTGCCTGATATTATATTTAACCGACATGCGCATAACGCCGGACATCAGCACCAATCCGATGCTCAATCCCGAGCGGCGGTCTGTTGAGCGGCGATCTTGCGCGCTTCTTTGGTCGCTGTCCGTCTCGGTTGTTTGCTTGCGGCGATCTTCTTTGCGCCGCTCGTCTTTACGCCGGTCAAATTGACTCATCACCAAGAAACGTGAAATTTCTGCGGTTTGCTGCCGCGGAAGCGACTTGATATCGCATAGCGCCGGATCCGTTTGACTGTACAGCTCGACCGGCAGAAGTTTTTCCGGTTTTGACACATCCGGTAAAATCA
>JAFEEV010000287.1 GCA_018240935.1 Pseudomonadota bacterium | reverse complement strand
GCTTCATTAATGGTGAGTACATACTTTCTCGAAGCAGCTAAGTGAGTAATTCCCGGCTTGAAACCGGCGGTAAGGTGGTTTTGTTGCCGGTTTGCAGTAACCTGTTTTGAAAAAATAAGTGAAATGCTTATTCTATTTATTGCGCGAAAGGTTTAGTATCAATTCCGGTGAAAATGTCAAGAGTTAAATTTTTACTGGAAATAAACAAGATAAACTATTGATAATGAACTAATAGATGTCTTGTGATAATAAAAATATTTTGAGGGGTTTTATCATGAATAACAAAAATTTACGCTACTGGGCGATTGCAGGATTGTTATCGTGCACTTCAATGACCGCGCAAGCAGCGCCTGTCGATTTGTCGGGGTGGACAGCATTGACGCTTTCCTATCCGGGCGGGCAGGGAACGGGGAACTGGGTGCTGGAGCCTGGCAATACTGCGGTTGAGCAAAAATTGAATGCCGATCCGTCGTTCTTTTTGAATAATCAAAATTTGAGCAGCTATACCGTTGACGGCACCTGGCAAGTCAAAACTTCCGGTGACGATGATTACATGGGTTTTGCATTCGGTTATCAGAATTCCAGCAATTTTTATTTGTTCGACTGGAAACAAGCGTCGCAAGGCTATGTAGGCCGTACCGCAGCGGAAGGCATGACCATCAAGAAATTTGAAGGTGCAACCGGCGATGGCCTTGCCGACTTATCGCTGGCGGAATTCTGGGAGAATCAGGTTAATTTCGGCGATATGAGTGTGCTTGCGACCAATCATTCCAGTACCAGTGGTTGGGTCGACAATGTTTTATACACATTCCACCTGGAATACAACATCAATCCCGGAGAAATTCATATTGTCATCAATCAGGGAGCGACCGAATTATGGAATGTCACGGTTTTGGATTCCACTTTCACATCGGGACAATTCGGGTTTTATAACAATTCGCAATCCAACGTGAGATACGCCGGATTTGAAGTAACACCAGTTCCCGAGCCTGAAACTTATGCCATGCTATTGGCCGGTTTGGCTTTAACAGGATTCATGGCGCGCCGCAGAAAAGAAACGGATGTGTAATTATTCGTTGGACTGATATTGCGGTAGAAATGGGAGCTTCGGCTCCCATTTTTGTTATGCGGTGATGATGTTGAAGTGATCACAATGAATAAGCATTCTGCTTATTCACTTGCCGCTAAAGCCGGTATTACAATGTAAAAAATGATGCGAGGATTTTGATAAATTATGAGTAGGAGGGTGTGATGAAAGCAAAGTTATTACAGTGCATGGTAATTCTGCTCATGATTCCAATGTTATCGGGATGCTGGCTTCTGGCAGCGGGAGGGGCCGGCGCATACGGCGGCTACAAAGCCAAAGAAGAAGGTTATGGGCTTCAGAATCCGATTACAAAGGAAAAGAAAGACAACAAAGCCACCGAGCAGAAAAAGTAAAATGCAGTGAGTGGTGATCGTCATTGCGCTAATTTCTGCGGGGCTCGCAGAATTGTTTTGATTTCACCGGTCGTTTAATTCATCGATGGCTGCGAACGGCCAAACGCAATCCCAGTTGCAGCAATGCTTCCCAAACATCTCCTTGCGCAACGCCTTTAATCATCCGGTCGATTTCCGCAGCATCGGTTATTCCTTGCATCAGTGCGTGCGGATCGATACGTCTCGCGGCGGCGATCACGGTTTTTTGCCGTTCGCCCCAGATTCTCGCCGTTTGCAATAATTGTGCTGGCGGCTGGCCGTTGTCCAGGCCCTTGCGGATGATGATCAATTGCCGGATTTGTTCGGCCAGTGTGGCGAGGATCAGCAGCGGAGCGGTGCCTTCGCCTTGCAAGCCGGTCAGGATGCGCTGGAAGCGGGCGGTGTCGCCTGTGATCATGGCGTCGGATAACTGGTAGACATCATAACGCGCGACGTTCAGCACCACGTCCTTCACCTGATCGAAGGTCAAGTTGCCGGCTGGGTAGAGCAACGCGAGTTTTTGGATTTCCTGGTGCGCTGCGAGCAGGTTACCCTCGACTTGGTTGGCGAGAAACTGCAAGGTGGCGGCATCGGCTTTTTGTTGCTGCTTGGCAAGACGCTGCCCGATCCAGCCGGGGAGTTGATCGCGCTCGACCGGGTACACCGGAATCAGCGTGCCGGCGGCTTCGAGTGCTTTGAACCATTTGCTCGCTTGTCCCTGCTTGTCGATACGCGGCAACGTGATCAGTGTCACGGTATCGGGCGGCAATGCGGCGCAATACGCTTCGAGCGCTTTGCCGCCTTCCCGTCCGGGTTTACCGGTAGGAATGCGGATGTCCATAATTTTGCGCTCGCCGAACAGCGACAGGTTATGACCGGCGTTGAGCAGTTCCGCCCAATCAAAATGCTGATCGACAGTGAACAGTTCTCGCTCGGTATATCCCTGCTGGCGTGCGTGCGTGCGAATCAAGCCGGCGGCTTCCAGGATCAGCAACGGTTCGTTGCCGGACAGCGTGTACAGCGGAGCGGTTTGTTTTTGCAGTTGCTGCGCCAGCTGTTCCAGTTTTATCCGCATGACGGGGTAGGTGGCCGATCAGCAGCGGAGAAATTTCCGCTACTCATTCCGGTTTATATCTTGATGGTCGATAAACGCCACAGCATTTGCTGAATCGCGTCGGACTGCATATCTTTCTGCAGCAATTTTTCTTCCGCTTCCTTGGCGAGAATTTGCGCATCCAGGAACGGCAGAATGCGTGTCAGCGTGATTTCGGTATGCGGCACGATTTCCACCCCCTGTTTATCGTACAGCCGGTATTTGACGCGGTACACCAGATTGAAGTCACGCACCCGGCCGCCTCCGGATAGCGACAGAATGACCCTTTCGCTGTTCGCGCTGATCACTTCCAGCGTGGCTTCGGCTTCTGCCGCGGTGGCGACTACTTTGGTGGTCGACGATGTGCCGATGGCGCGTTCCAGATTCATGCCGATGGTGCTGCTTTCCGGTGCGGAAATATACAACGATTTGAACGGCAGTGAGGAAATCTGTCCGCGCAGTTTGAAGCCGCAAGCCGTCAGCAGGAACAGCATCAGCAGGATGAAGATTTTCTGTTTGTTTAGTTTCATGTTTCGCATGATAGCCGGATTTTACACCACGATGTTGACGAGCCGGCCGGGCACGACGACGATTTTCTTAATCGCTTGTCCTTCGATAAATTTCTGCACATGCTCGTTGTTCAGCGCTGCTTGTTCGATGGTTTCCTTACCGGCATCCTTGGCGACGCTGATCTGCCCGCGTAATTTGCCATTGACCTGCACGATCAGCTTGACTTCATCCTGCGCCATCGCGGCGCTGTCGGCCTGCGGCCAGGGTTGACCGGAAAGCCTGGTGCCGGGCCGGAGTTCGCGCCACAGTTCGTGACAAATGTGCGGCACGATCGGCGACAGCAGCAGCACGATGTTTTCCAGCGCTTCCTGCATCAGGTTGCGGCTGGCCGGATCGGTATCCTGGCACTTCGCCAGGCCGTTCATCAATTCCATCACGGCAGCAATCGCGGTATTGAAGGTATGGCGGCGCTCCAGATCGTCCGTCACCTTGGCGATGGTTTGATGCAGCTGGCAGCGCAAGGCCTTGAGTTCTGCTGGCAGGGTGGCATGCAAAGCGGGATCAATCTTGACTGCACCGGATTGCAAATGAACGTAAGCCTGCCGCCACAAGCGCTTCAAGAAACGATACGCGCCGTCGACACCGGCATCCGCCCATTCCAGCGTCTGCGTCGGCGGGCTGGCGAACATCATGAACAGGCGCGCGGTATCGGCGCCGTATTCTTCCACCAATTTCTGCGGGTCGACCCCATTGTTCTTGGATTTCGACATGGT
>JAFEEV010000286.1 GCA_018240935.1 Pseudomonadota bacterium | reverse complement strand
GAAGGCGGCAGCACTTACACGTTGACCGATTCCGCCAGTGTCGAGATCACTTCCGGCACGGCATTCACGATCACGCTGAGCGCCACCGACAAAGCCGCCGTCAACCAGATCATCAACAAGAACGGTACTTCCTCGACGAGCGGCACCACGTACAACCTGGCGGCGGCGGAAGATTGGGCGGCCGGTGCGGATGCCGCCGCCGTCACCGCCGACACCAGCGGCAACGGCATTACCGTTTCCAATGTCGCAGCACCCGCGATTACCTCGGCCACGTACGATTACAGCAGCAATGTACTGACCGTTACCGGCAGCGGCTTGTTGCAAAAAAGCGGCGCCAGCAACGACATCGATTTATCCAAGTTGACGTTCACCGGTGAAGGCGGCGCAACTTACACGCTGACCAGTGCGACGAATGTAGAAATCACGTCAGGAACCTCATTCTCGGTGACCTTGACCGGCGCGGATTTGATCAACGTCGAGGCGTTACTGAATAAAAACGGGACGTCATCGGCCGGCAGCACCACCTATAACCTGGCCGCCGCCGAGGATTGGGCGGCCGGTGCGGATAGCGCCGTTGCCGTCGCCGATCTGACCGGCAACGGCATTACCGTGAGCAACTACGCCGCACCAACCATTACCTCCGCCACCTTTGACGCCGGCACCAACGTGCTGACGGTCAGCGGCACCAACTTCGTTGCCAACAGCGGCGCCAGCAACGATGTGACGGTTTCGCTGCTGACGCTGACGGGTGAAGGCGGCAGTTATACGCTGACCTCTTCGGCGGTCGACGTAACGTCGGCCACTGCCTTCAGCGTCACGCTCAACGCCGCCGATCAGTTGGCGGTTCGCGGATTGCTGAACAAGGACGGCACGGCGTCTTCCAGCGCCACGACCTACAATATCGCGGCGGCTGAAGACTGGATGGCCGGCACCGCGGCTTCGGTCGCGGTTGCCGATCTGACCGGCAACGGCATCACCGTCAGCAATGTGCAAACACCAACGATTACGTCGGCCACGTACGATTCCAATACCGGCATTTTGGTTGTCACTGGCAGCAATCTTTTCAAAAAGACCGGCGCCAATAACGACATCGATATTTCCACGCTCACCCTGACCGGCGGAACCGCAAGCGCCACCTATACCATCACCAGTTCCTCGGATGTAGAAATCACATCCGGCACGTCGTTCAGCGTAACGCTGTCCGGCGCGGACAAAACCGCTGTCGATGCCCTGCTGGACCAAACCGGCACGACATCATCCGGCGGCACGACCTATAATCTGGCAGCCGCCAATCACTGGCTGAGCGCCGCCGATGCCGCCACCGACATCAGCGACGCCATCAATACAGTCACAGTTTCGATTAATCCGCGCATCACCTCGGCCACTTACGATGCCTCATCCGGATCCCTGGTTGTGACCGGAACCAACTTGCAGGCCAACGGCGGCGGCGCCGACATCGATGCGTCCAAATTCACCTTCAGCGGCGAAGGCGGCAGCACCTATACGCTGACCGATAGCGCCGATGTCGAAATCAGCTCGAGCACGGCGTTCACGATCACCCTGAGCGCCACCGACCAAGCCGCCGTCAACCAGATCGTCAACAAGAACGGCACGGCTTCCACCGGCGGCACGACTTATAATCTGGCTGCGGCGGACGACTGGAACACCAATGCCACCAGCGGCGATACCGCCGACACCACTGGCAACGGCATCACGGCTTCGAATGTCGCCGTTCCGGCGATCACCTCGGCCACCTACGACGCCAGCACCGGCGCATTGGCGGTCACCGGCACCGGCTTCTTGAAGCTGAACGGCGCAACCAACGATATCGTCGCCTCCAAGTTCACCTTCACCGGTGAAGGCGGCGATACCTATACATTGACGGACTCCGCCGATGTCGAGATCACCTCCGGCACGGCATTCACCGTGACATTGAGCAGCACCGACAAAGCCGCGGTCAATCAGATCGTCAATAAGGACGGCACCGCTTCCACCGGCGGCACGACTTATAACCTGGCCGCCGCCGAGGATTGGGCGGCGGGCGCCAGCGCGGCGGTAGCCGTAGCCGATCTAACCGGCAACGGCATCACCGCGTCGAGCGTTGCCGCCCCCACGATTACGTCGGTAACTTACAATACCGGCACCGGCGTGCTGGTCGTGACCGGATCGGGATTCTTGAAAGCCAGCGGCGCAGCCAACGATATCGACGCCTCTAAATTCACCTTCACCGGCGAGGGCGGTGGAACCTATACGTTGACCGATACCGCCGATGTTGAAATCGCTTCCGGCACAACGTTTACCCTGACGTTAAGCAGCACCGACAAGACTGCGGTCAATCTACTGCTGAACAAAGCCGGCACGGCTTCCAATGATGCGACAACTTACAACCTGGCGGCCGCCGAGGATTGGGCGGCAGGCGCGGACGCCGCCGTCACGATTGCCGATACCGGCGGCAACGGCATTACCGTATCGATTCCCTCGTCTTCCGGGGGCGGTGGTGGTGGCGGCGGCAACAGCGGCACGGCCACGACCATCGACGGCGCAGCCGCCACGACAACGACGCAACCGGACGGCACCGTCATCACCGTCGTTTCGGCCGTTCAATCTTCGCGGCACGACGATCCCGATTCGTTGTTCAGCGATTACGCCGATATTCCGCTGGCCAAGGATGCGGAAGGCAACCCTTTGCTGACGGTCAGTTTGCCGGCCGGCGCCGGATTAACCGTCACGGACCGGCCGCTGGTGACCGATCCGGCGCAAGCCGAAGCGGGCGCCATTACCGCACTGGCGCAAATCACCGGGTTGAGCGCT
>JAFEEV010000285.1 GCA_018240935.1 Pseudomonadota bacterium | reverse complement strand
TAAATATCCGGCTTGTTGCGCTTCCCGCTCGCCTTCGGGGCTCAACGGAATATCGCTCCAGCCGGTAAATCGCTTTTCCCGGTTCCAGATGCTCTGGCCGTGCCGCAGCAATACCAGTTTAGTCACGGGCGGTTGCAAATTTTCCGGAGTTGGAATGGATTTCAGCACTGAGCGGGCTATTGTTGCGGCGCTTTCGCCGCGGCTTCGGACGATTCCCGCCAGATTTGCTTTAAGGCGGGCCACAGGCCGCTGCGGATGGTTTTGATGTACTGCGAGTTGTCGGTCAGCTTAGTCACCAAGCGGCGCTGTGCTTTGCCGAGATTGTGATACGGCATGCTCATGAACAAATGATGGGTGGCGTGATAGCGCAATCCGACCGGCGCCCATAGCGGCGTGATCAGAATATTGCCAGGGATATTGACCGAATCGAGATACTGCTCCGGCAAGGTCATCTTGCGGTCGCCGGGATTGCGGTATGCGTGCGCCGCCAAGGTGCGCAGCGAATTGAGAATGAAGATGGCGACTGCGATCAGGTACCACAGCACCAGCACCGCAACCGGGAACACCCCGAGCCAGACCAGCGCAATCACGCTGCTGCCGAATAAACACGCGCCGAGCTCCTGCTGCTGCCAGTTATGGTCGTTGCGGATGGCATCCGGCGCGCGCCGGTAGGCGGGATCGATGGTGAGCGACGACGCGCGTTCCCAGACAATTCTACGCAACGGCGGAATCAGATACGAAACCGGCGTCAGCAGTACGAAGCGCGCTGCCAATGCGATCGGGATCAGAAACGACAGCAACACGTAAACCACCATTTCCGCCGGTTTGCGTGTGGCGAACGGCAAGTACTCGCCATCCGCGCTGGTGCCGTACACATCCGGCTTGTGATGGTCGTTATGCACGCCGTCGTAGGTAAACGACGGGATCATGAACGGCACGCCGCAGATGATGTTCCAAACCAGGCGGAAGTTTTGAAACGTGCCTTTTTTCAGGTGCGCCAGTTCGTGCACGAAAATCGCCGAGCGGTATAGCGCCAGCACGGCAGCCACAAATCCGCCCAATTGCCACAGCGAAAACAGCGGGGAAAACAGCGCGGTAAAATACGCCGCCCAGCCGAGCGTGATATGAAACAGGAAATCGCTCCAGTAAATCCACGGATTCGGCGTCATCAAGTCGCGCACCAGATGATGCGCTTCGCGTAGCGGGAATTCCTTGACGTACGGTTTTTTTTCTTCGGCGGCAGCCGGTTGTCCGGTATCGTTCATGACCAACAAGATTGTATGAAATCGATGATTTGCTGATTGACGGCAGAGCCGGTGGCATTGACGTGACCTAAATCCGGTACTGCTGGCCAGCCGGCATCGGTAAATTCCAGCCCGGCAAACGGTCTGGGCTGCGCGTAGCGCGGCAGCACGTGAAAATGCACATCGGGATCGATCATCATCAGCATCAGGTAATTGATTTTGTCGAAATGAAACGCTTTGCTCAGCGCCGTTTCGATATCGCGGGTGACTTCGTGCAATTCGGCAAAGCTCGCCGGGCTCAGTTGCGAAAATGCCGTGACCGGTTCATGCGCAGCCAGCACCAGCGCGCCGAGTGTGACTTGCGCCGGACGCAGCAGCACCGACCAGTAACGATACGAGCGGATAATCGTGTGCGGTGCGCCGAATTTGCGCATCGTGGCGTTAAATTCTGATGGAATCGGCAACTGTGTCATGCCAAATCATTGACTAAAAATAATGCCCGCACGCGATAAATCCTCGATAAAATCGATCTCGCACCAGCGCAATCCTTGGACCGAGCAGGAATTGACCAAACGTAGTTTGGCCAGCCGGTCGATGATCGACAAATACCACGATTTCAATTCCGCCGGGTGGCGCAACGCTTCTTCGACCGCTTGCCGGAACGTTTGCACACCTTCACCGCGGAAATAAATCAAGCCGATCGATTCCGCATTAACCTGATGCGGCGGCACGATTTTGCTGACTTGCTGTACCCAACCCTTGGTATCCAGTTGCACTTTCATATCGTCGGCATCGTAACTGTCCTTGAAATCCACGCTGAGTGTAATGGGCGCAGCCTGCGAATTCAAGACCTTGTTCAGCAATGCGGATTCGATCACGGTATCGCCGTTCAGAATCAGAAAATCGCTATCCATTTCGCCGCGCGCAATCCAGCAACTGGCGAGATTGTCCGCTACTTCGTAAAAAGGATTGAACAGGATTTTGATGCCGGGATACTGCGCATAACGCTGGCGCAATAGATCTTCGATCAATCCCACCTGGAAGCCGGTGATAACGGTAATGTGGGTTATGCCAACAGCCAGCAGCGCATCGATTTGCCACGCCAGCACCGGTTTGCCGGCGACCTGCAACAAGCATTTCGGCGTGTTTTCGGTCAACGGCAGCAGCCGCCGTCCTTGTCCGGCGCTCAGGATAATCGCTTTGATCGGTTTCTCGGTTTGATGGGTCATGTTAATCGCTTTGATCGGTTTCTCGGTTTGATGGGTCATGTCGGGATCGATTTTGCCAGGCGGTTTGATCAATGCGGCATTGTAGCGAAGTTTGCGCGCTGCGATGCGTTTTTAAAATGAAAC
>JAFEEV010000284.1 GCA_018240935.1 Pseudomonadota bacterium | reverse complement strand
GGGCATGACGGCCGAGAAAGTGGCGGAGCAATGGAAGGTCTCGCGCGAGGATCAGGATGAATTCGCCTGGACCAGTCATCAGCGGGCATTGAAGGCGATCGCAACAGGCGAATTCAAGGATGAGATTGCACCCTACACGGTCGACGAGAAACGCCCGGATTTGATTACGCATACCGTGCGCGAAGAAATCGCCGTCAAGGATACCGACGAAGGGCCGCGCGCCGATACCAATGCCGACGCGCTGGCGAGATTGAAACCGGTATTCGCCGCCAAAGGATCGGTCACCGCCGGTAATAGTTCGCAAATGTCCGACGGCGCGGGGGCAGTGGTGCTGATGAGTGAAGCCGCACTGAAGCGCTTCAACCTGTCGCCGCTCGGCCGGTTTATCGGTTTCTCGGTCGCCGGTGTGCCGCCCGAGATTATGGGCGTCGGGCCGATTCAGGCAATTCCCAAGGTGCTCAAGCAAACCGGTATTAAGCAAGACGATCTGGATTGGATCGAGCTGAACGAAGCGTTTGCGGCGCAAAGCCTGGCCGTGATTCGCGATCTGGGATTGGATCGCAGCAAAGTGAATCCGCTCGGCGGCGCGATTGCATTGGGTCATCCGCTGGGAGCAACCGGTTCCATCCGGGTGGCGACTTTGTTGCACGGTCTGCGCCGCCATCAATTGAAATACGGCATGGTGACCATGTGCATCGGCAGCGGCATGGGCGCGGCCGGCGTTTTTGAAGCGCTTTAGCCTGTTTGAATTCTCATTCAATGATAAAAAGTTATCGATAGAGCGAATAACCGAGCTTTCATTGTTGTATCGATTTTGTGCAAGAATTTAAGTTAATCAGCTGGTTTTTCTTATCAACGCAGCCGCCTCTCAGAGCTTTCCTGATGGTTTTTTCAAAGCGCGTGCCGCAGCTGTCAGCAAAACGCGCTTTCTCTTCGTATTAACCTCCTTGTCCTCAGCGCGAAATCTCAAGTAAATCACCGGTAAGCCGTAACAGTCAGTTCGCTGCATGTGTATTTGCGGCATTTCTTTAAACGTAAGGTCATGCACCCAGTTTATGCTGCCTGGAGTTGACAAGTGATTGTTGAAAAACTTTTGTATTTAACCGGATGGTCGCCAGTGGGGGTTGTTTTATAGTGAATTCGTATGCTTCTTTCGATTTGCTTGCCTGTATCAGCGATTTTGCAGTCTGCGTAAATGCGCAAGGCATCATTGAGCTAGCGTCCAAGCCTTCGCAGGTATTTTTGCAATTACCCAGAGAGTTGTCGCAACAGCCGATTGAATTATTCGTGCAACCAGAAGATATGGCGCTGTTTGCCGAAGCCCGCGAGAAAGCGAAACAAAGCGGTGCGAAACAAGCTTTCATTTGCCGCCTTCTGCGTCAGCGCGTATTGCCCGTGTGGGTTGATTGCTACCTTTATTCGCTGCCGCAGGATAAGTATCTGATTGCGGCATTCGATGCCACGCATTGGAAGGATAACGAAAACCGCTTGGTTTACCTGTCCACGCACGATGCCTTGACCGGACTGCCGGGAAAAGTCCTGCTCGATGATCGTATTGCCATGAATATTCAAACGGCGCAACGGGAAAAGCATCTGCTGTCGTTGATCGTTCTGAGTCTGGATGGTTACCGGAAAATTAACGACTTGCTGGGGCACGACGTCGGTGACGAGTTGATCAAAATGGTGGCGGAACGGCTGCAAAACTGTGTACGGCGCAGCGATACGGTGGCGCGTGTCAGCGATGACGAGTTTTCCATAATTATGCAGAGTGTGGGGCGGGAAAATATCGATCCGATTGCCAGGAAAATTTTAACCGCCATGCAGCGGTCTTTCCGTATCGGCGAACACACCCTGCATATCAGCGCCAGTCTGGGTGCCGCTATCTATCCGGAGCATGGCGAGAGCGCCTCGTCCTTGTACCGGGATGCCGAAATGGCGATGTATCGGGCGAAAGCGCAAGGCAAGAATCATTGGAAAATTTATAGTGACCAGGTCGACGATACCGAGAGAAGCGATTTGTCGCTGGAATCGGCGATGTACGAAGGAATCGAGAACGGCGAATTCATGCTGCATTATCAACCGATCTTTTGTACTCAAACCGGTCAATTGAGAGGCGCTGAAGCGTTGATGCGGTGGCAGAATCCAACCCGGGGTTTCGTTTCGCCGATGAAGTTTATTCCTTTGGCGGAAAACAGCGGTTTGATAAAAATTCTTGGCACATGGGCTTTACGCAGCGCGTGCTATCAGGCGAAACAATGGCAAGCCGGCCTTAAAGATTTTTATATCTCCGTGAATGTATCCCCGCGGCAATTCGTGCAAGAGGATTTTCTGGATATGATCCATAAGGCATTAGACGAATCCGGCTTATTACCGGAAAACCTGATGCTGGAAATCACCGAAGGTGTGTTAATGGAAAATCCGCAACGTTCCGGAGCGATTCTGACGCAACTGCATGCAGCGGGAGTCAAGATCGCCATCGATGATTTCGGTACCGGCTATTCATCGCTGGCTTATTTGAAGAGATTCCCGCTGTCCGTGCTGAAGATTGATAAGTCTTTTGTGGACGATGTGGTGAACAGCGCGGAAGATATGGCGATCGTAGGTACGATTCTGAGTCTGGCGGAAGGATTGAATTTGCTGGTGGTGGCCGAAGGCGTGGAAAATGCTGCGCAATTGGGTTTCTTGAAACAGGAAGGATGCAACCTGGTGCAAGGATACCTGACAGGCCGGCCGGTGCATTCGGAAGCCTTTAAAGAGAAATATATGGCATGATGGTATCCGCTCCGGTGCTTGCGAACGGTAAAGAGCAGTTTTTTGCTTTACTGGCCAAACGGATGAGCGAGAAAGGCAGTTTCCCGGCTTTCTCGGAATCCGTTCAGCATCTGGATGAATTGATGCACGATGAGAACAAAAATATCGCGGATATTACGCGTGTAATCCTGAACGATTTTACCCTGACGCAGAAAGTGATCCGTTTGGCCAACTCGGTCATGTATTCCGGAATAGGCGGGGAAATTACCACCATCACCCAAGCCGCCGTCGTATTGGGGATTGATACCATCGCCCATATTACCCTCAGTATCCGTTTCATCGATACGCTTTCCGCTGCCGCCCCGGCTTCGGAGGAAGCGCGCAGGGAACTGGCCAAAGCGGTATTGGCCGG
>JAFEEV010000283.1 GCA_018240935.1 Pseudomonadota bacterium | reverse complement strand
TCATGTAGACAATATGTAGACAGTAGGCGTAAAACCATGGGGTGGAGTTTAAAGCAACTTAATAGTAAAAATCAATATAAAACAATTATATGAATGGATTTTAAAAAATATTAAAACAACGTAAAACAGTACATTTTAGAATTTGTAATCAGAAGGTCCCGAGTTCGATTCTTGGTGTCGGCACCAAAAAACAATAATTTTTTAGAAACTTGTCAGTGGCTGTGAGCGGCTTCGGGCTGCTTGCTGGCGCCTACGATAGTCATGACATCGGATGGTTGCATGTGCAAAAGTTTGGCTATATCTTCATAATCATCGGGTAATGCGGCATCATTCCAGCCATTGGCAGCATGCCGTGCTAAATTTACGGCTAAGACTACATTACGGACTCTCTGTAAATTTGAATTATTATCGTCCATCAGGGTAATTAATAATTCAGGTAATTTCCATTTGATCGCAAGCTCAAGCTGAAGTTGATACAAAGAAAAACCGAGAACTTTTTCTTGCGCGATCGTGCTGCGTAGTGATTTGTTTTGTTTTTGTAATTGTTTAATTTTTAACATCTCGGCAGGTGAAAAGCACCACATCAGCATTTCGGCGATATCATGCAATAATGCAGCCAGCCGGATCTCGGCAAAATGCAAATCATGCAGGCGGACTGCCCAATCGAAAGCATAAGTGGAGGCAAGGTTTGCGCGGTGCGTTGTTTTTAGCAAATAAACCAGCGCGTTCATATTGCCGCGCCCCAAAACTTCTTCAATCAAAGGCTTGGCAGGTATTTTCTTCAAGGTGCTTTCAAGTCCGAGCATCAGTATGATTTGCTCGACTTCCATAACATCGTGTTGTTGCGTACGGTGTTTGTGCTGCTGCATATAGCGCAACAGCTTCACGGTCATGAGCGGATCGTTTTTTACGACGTGAGCGAAGCTGCGGGCATTGAGATGTTGTTCATCCTGTTGCAGAAGCACCAGGTTACGTGCAGTTTGCTTGAGAACAGGAATTTCTGCTGTAGTAAGAAAATCAACCCACTCCGATAATTTTCTTTGGTTGTGCGGTAACATTTTGAACTCCTGATTTAAACTCGTCAGGAATTTTTACGACATTTATCGATATATCTTGAGGAAACAAAGAGCTATTTTGATTTTCTGCGATTGAATTTGGCGCAAGTTTTACATCGTTAGAAAGTAGATTAGGAAAATAATCGTGCTAATTCAATGCCGGGATCTTCCGCGCGCATAAACGCTTCTCCGACGAGGAAAGCGTTAACTCGGTGAGTCCGCATGCGTGCGACATCCGCCGGGGTGTGAATACCGCTTTCGGTAACGGCGATTCTACCGGACGGGATCCGGTCAAGCAGCTTCAGGGTGGTATCGAGCGAGGTTTCGAAAGTCCGCAAATTGCGGTTATTGATGCCGATCAATGGTGTCTCGAGTTGCAACGCCAGTTCCAGTTCATCGGCATCGTGAACTTCAACCAGAACTGCCATGCCCAGTGAATAGGATAATTTTTCGAGTGCCGCCATTTGCCGCAGGGGATTATTGGGAGCGCTGCCTAATTCGGCGCCGAATTCCATCACAAAAGCGCTGACGATCAACAAAATGCAGTCAGCCCCCATGGCGCGGGCTTCAGCAATCTGATATTCATCCAGAATGAAATCCTTGCGCAAAACCGGTAACGAACAAGCAGCGCGTGCTGCTTGCAAGTATTCCGGGCTGCCCATAAAAAACTGCTGATCCGTCAATACCGAGAGGCATGCGGCGCCGTGCTGTGCATAGGTTTTGGCTATTTCTGCGGGCAGGAATTCAAATGAATTCCCGGCTCCGCTGCTGGTGCGTCCGCGCAGTACACCTTTGCTAGGGCTGGCCTGTTTGATTTCGGCGATGACCGCTGATCGGCCGGCGTTGATTTTTGCCTTGATCGCCCTGGTGAAGTCGCGCGCGGGCGATGCGGATTGCGCTTCTTGCAGCAATTGCGCATAAGGTTTTAATGCCTTGGCAGCGCTGATCTCTTGTTTCTTGACGGTAAGGATTTTTTTTAGAATGTCGGACATTGTGGTCTTAAACAGAATTTCTGTGGGTGAATTCCACTAGGTCATGCAGTTTCTTCAGGGCTGCGCCGCTTTCGATGGCGCGCAGCGCGGATTGAATGCCTTGCGAAAGAGTATCGGCAACGCCTGCGGCATAAATCGCCGCGCCGGCGTTCATCAGCACGATATCGCGCGCTGTCCCGGCGGTGTTTTCCAGCACCGAGAGCAACATTGTTTTGGCGTGCTCGCTGCCAGTGACTTGAATGGCCTCGATGGGCGATGTTTTCAAACCGAAATCTTCCGGTCTGACGGTATACACGTTTACTTGACCGTTTTTCAACTCGCCGACGCGTGTTGCGCCGGTGATGGTGATTTCATCCAATCCGTCACTGCCATGCACGATCAATACATGTTCGCTGCCCAGCCGTTGCAGCACATGCGTCAAGGTTTCAACCAGATCTTCATTGAATACACCCAAAACTTGCCGCTTGGCATTGGCGGGATTGGTGAGCGGGCCGAGAATGTTGAATAAGGTTTTGATACCGAGCTCACGCCGGACCGGAGCGGCATGCTTCATGGCCGCATGATAGTTGGGGGCAAACATGAAACCGACGCCGATTTCATTGATGCACTGCGCAACCTGGGATGGGGTTTGGTTGAGATTGACACCGAGCGCTTCCAATACATCCGCGCTACCGGATTTACTCGAAACCGATCGTCCGCCATGCTTGGCGACATGCGCGCCCGCTGCCGCTGCGACAAATGCCGATGCCGTGGAAATATTGAAGGTGTGCAAGGAATCTCCACCCGTGCCGCAAGTATCCACCAAATGCGCGTGATCAGAGATTTCGACTGTGCTGGCAAATTCACGCATCACTTGCGCTGCGGCGGCAATCTCCCCGATCGTTTCCCGTTTGACCCGCAGGCCGGTAATGAGCGCGGCGATCAGTACCGGTGAAACATCGCCTTGCATGATCCGGCGCATCAAGGAAACCATGTCGTCGTGCATAATTTCCTGGTGCGTGATAATGCGCTGAAGTGCTTCTTGCGGCGTCATTGAAATACCTTTTTACGATGCGGGGCTTATTGCCGGGTAAGAAAGTTTTCGAGCATTTGATGACCATGCTCGCTCAGAATCGATTCGGGGTGAAATTGAATACCTTCGATCGCAAGCGTTTTGTGGCGGATCCCCATGATTTCGCCGTCTTCGGTCCAGGCGGTGACTTCAAGGCAATCCGGCAGTGTCGAACGTTCCACGACCAGGGAATGATAGCGGGTTGCGGTGAATGGATTAGGTAATCCGCGGAAAACGCCGGTGTTGTGATGAAAAATAAGCGATGTTTTGCCGTGCATCAGTTGTTTGGCATGAACGACCCGGCCGCCGAATGCTTGCCCGATGCTTTGATGTCCCAGGCAAACGCCTAGCACCGGAATATTCTGGCTGAATTGGTTGATTACCGCTAACGATACGCCCGCTTCGTTAGGGGTGCAGGGTCCGGGAGAAATCACGATCCGCTCGGGATTCAATTGTGCGATTTTTTCCAGCGTGATTTCGTCGTTACGGTATACCACAACTTTTTCACCCAGCTCGGAGAAGTATTGCACCAAGTTATAGGTAAAAGAATCGTAGTTGTCTATCATCAGCAGCATGGTTTTTAACTCTTTGTTTGCACTGGCTATCGTTTAATTATTGCGGGAATGATTATAACAAATGATGAATCCCTGCGCGCGGCTGGTGAATTTTATCAGTTCAGCCGACCGGCGAATGACAGAATCGCAATTATTTGAACAGTAATTGCTATTGCCTTAATAATTCATTAAAATTAGCGGCTTTTCAACCTTGTCTCACCACATGAAAATGATGGGAGACTTTACCCAAAAGGAAATTATGCGACATTACGAAATCGTTTTTATTGTTCACCCCGATCAAAGTGAGCCAGTACCGGCCATGATCGAACGTTATCGCGGCATTGTCACCGCGAAGAACGGCAAGATTCATCGTGTGGAAGACTGGGGACGCCGTCAGCTTGCCTATCTGATTCAGAAAGTTCATAAGGCGCATTATGTGTTGATGAATATCGAATGCAATCAAGAAGCGCTGGACGATCTGGATCATGCATTCAAATTCAGCGATGCTGTGCTGCGGCACCTGACCATTAAGGTTGACGGCCCTATCACGGAACCATCGGCGATGATGCGTCAAGAGGAAAGGGAAAGAGCGAGTTCTGCCGGAGCGGGTGCTGCGGAAGCGGGTGCCGATGAATCGGAGCCGGATGACCTGCCAGAAGAGTCCGGCGCCTCTGCGTAAAAAGATTGCAATTGGAATGTAACCGCACCGTCATTTGCGGAAAAATCGCCAAACTCGGCGTTCTGCGCTACACCCCTGCCGGAGTGGCTGTGATTGAATTTACCGTCAATCATGAATCCCGGCAAAAAGAGGCAGGTGTAGTCCGGCAAATAATACTGGATGTTCTTGCGGTTGCATTGGGGCCATTGGCTCTTACTATTGCCGGATTCAAGCTAGACAGCATGGTCAAACTGACCGGATTTCTCAATAGAAAGAGTTATATGAGCGCGCAATTGGTTTTACATACCGAACATATCGAACTTATTTAATCAGACAATAGGAATTAACATGACACGTTTTACCAGACGCAAAGACAGCAAGGATAAGGAAAGAGAAAAGAAAGCCAACCGTCCGTTGTTCAAACGCAAAAAGTTTTGCCGTTTCACCGCGGAAGGCATCAAACAGGTGGACTATAAGGATATTGGCATATTGAAAGATTTTATCAGCGAAAACGGCAAGATCATTCCGGCGCGTATTACCGGCACGACTTCTTTCTATCAGCGCCAGCTCGGCACAGCGATTGAGCGCGCGCGTTTTCTGGCGTTATTGCCTTACACCGATCGTCACTAAGGAGTAATTACAATGCAAATCATTTTGATGGAAAAAGTGACAAATTTAGGACAGCTGGGCGACATCGTTAAAGTCAAAAGCGGCTTTGCGCGCAATTATCTGATTCCGCAAGGCAAAGCAAAACGCGCAACCGAGCAGGCCATCGCCGAGTTTCAATCCCGCCGCGCCGAACTGGAGAAAAAACAGGCGGCCGCTTTGGCTGCGGCGCAAGCAGTTGCGGCCAAACTCGACGGATTGCTGGTGCAGATTACACAAAAAGTCGGCAGCGATGGCAAATTGTTCGGTTCGGTAACCAACGCCAATATCGCCGAAGCGCTGGCCGGACTTGGTTTTACCGTGGAACGATCGATGATCCGCATGCCGAATGGACAATTGAAACAAGTGGGCGATTATCCGCTGACCGTCGCGCTGAGCAGCGATGTGATCGCCAATATCACGGTATCGGTATTGGGCGAAGCCTCGATGTAACCGCATCGCATCCAAGCCGTTGCGTGTCTAAAAAAGGACTATCCCGGTAGTCCTTTTTTATTTGCCGTTCGTAAGTGATAAAATCGGACATCCTTCAATTGTGTTTCCAAATCCTATGGCGCAATCACCGATCAGTCTCCATCAAGAGCAGTTTCTCGATCCCTATAAAACACCGCCGCACTCGATCGAAAGCGAGCAATCGGTGCTGGGCGGGTTGATGCTGGACAACAACGCCTGGGAAAAAGTGGCCGACATCATCACCGACAGCGATTTTTACCGCCACGATCACCGCCTGATCTATCATCATATTTGCAAGCTGATCGAGCAAAATAAACCGGCAGACGTGATTACCGTGGCTGAATCCATGGAAAACTCCGCGGAACTGCAAACCGTCGGCGGCTTGGCGTATATCGGCACCATCGTGCAGAACACGCCGTCGGCGGCGAACATCAAGCGCTACGCGGAAATCGTCCGGGAACGCGCCATCATGCGCAATCTGGCGCAAATCGGCGTGCAGATCACGGATTCGGCGTATAACCCGGTCGGGCGTTCCGCGGCGGATTTGCTCGATGAGGCGGAAGCCAAGGTGTTTGAAATCGCCGAGGAAGGCGCGCGCGGCAAGGAGGGGTTCGTCGGCATTCAGCCGTTGTTGAAACAAGTGGTGGAGCGGATCGAGTTGCTCTACAGCCAGGATAATCCCAGCAACGTCACCGGCATCGCCTCCGGTTTTCACGATCTCGACCAAAAAACCTCCGGCTTCCAGCCGGGCGATCTGATCATCGTCGCGGGGCGCCCGTCGATGGGTAAAACCGCGTTTTCGCTGAATATCGCGGAACATGTCGCGCTGGAATTAAACAAACCGGTGGCGGTGTTCAGTATGGAAATGGGCGGCGCGCAACTGGCCATGCGGATGCTGGGCTCGGTCGGCAAGCTCGATCAGCACAAAGTGCGCACCGGGCGGCTGGACGACGACGATTGGCCGAAACTCACGCATGCATTGGGAAAACTGAACGAAGCGCCGATTTACATCGATGAGACCGCCGCGCTGAATGCCTTGGAACTGCGCGCCCGCGCCCGGCGGCTGTATCGCCAGTACGGCGAACTCGGTTTGATCGTGGTCGATTATTTGCAACTGATGTCGTCCACCGGCCAAGGAGAAAACCGCGCCACGGAAATTTCGGAAATATCGCGCGCTTTAAAAGGGCTGGCGAAAGAACTGAAAGTGCCGTTGATCGCGCTGTCGCAGCTTAATCGCAGCCTGGAACAACGCCCCAACAAACGGCCGGTGATGTCCGATCTGCGCGAATCCGGCGCAATCGAGCAAGACGCCGACGTGATTCTGTTTATTTACCGTGACGAAGTGTATAACCCCGATTCACCCGATAAAGGCATCGCGGAAATCATCATCGGCAAGCAGCGCAACGGTCCGATCGGCAAAGTCGATTTGACCTTCCTCGGCGAATACACGCGCTTCGAAAGCCACGCCCGGCCGGAATATTATTGATCCCGGTTTAAAAGTATTTCATCCATGGGAAGCACTCACAAAAAAATGACAAGTCATTTGCCATGATTTCTCCCGCAAAGCAAAAAAGAAAGCGCTTCTAAGTTCTACATTTAACCGGTTTATAGATTGAAGATGATCAATAGCAGACTTTTTTCATTGACCTTTCTGAAGTCGGAGATCAGCTCACTGCGGTCTTTGCAGAAAGATCTCAGCAAACTCGATATAAAGGTGGTGCTGGTATGCCTGGCCGTCGCTTTTTCCCTCACTTGCACATACTATATGGACAATGCGCACTATCCAGTTACCGTTTTGCACGATTTGAATCTAACCGGATTGGCGCAGGCAGCGAATAATCTCCTGTTCCAGCATGCCAACGCGCAATTGCACCAGTTGATTTATTGGGCGGCGGTCATCATTTTCTTTTACTTCGTTTTCCCGGCGGCCATCATTCTGTTTGTTTTCAAGGAAAGTCTGACGGAATACGGCTTGCAATTGAAGAACGCCGGCAAGGGCTATCCGCTGTATCTCGGCATGCTGGCGATCATGGTGCCGCTGGTATTTTATTTTTCCGGCAGCCAGAGCTTTCTCGATCGCTACCCGTTTTATAACGTGACTCGAAATGAAAGCCTGTTCCCCAATTTCGTCGTGTGGGAAATCGTGTATTTCGTGCAATTTCTCGCATTGGAATTCTTCTTCCGCGGTTTTATTCTGCACGGCACCAAGCAGCGTTTCGGGTTTTATGCCATTTTCGTCATGGTGATTCCGTATTGCATGATCCATTTCGGCAAACCGATGCCGGAAACGATCGCCGCGATCATCGCGGGCGTCGTCTTAGGATTCCTGAGCTTAAAGAGCAAAAGCATCTGGCTCGGTGTTATGATTCATTGCAGCGTCGCGCTGATCATGGATCTGAGCGCGCTGTACCGGAAAGGATTACTTTAGGGAAACGATTGGTGAACTATAAAAACGCGTACCCGGATCGGCAAAACCGATTGCAGCGATTGTGGCCGTTTCTGTTTATTCTGATTGCTCTGAGCGGTTGCCTATCGCCGATGGCTTTGAACCGCGCCGTGCTGGCCTACGATGATGCCGTCACCGATGCGGTTTCGCAGCAATTGCTGATCAATATCGTGCGCGCCCACCATCGCCAGCCGGTTCATTTCACCGGCGTATCCAACATCGCCGCGACTTTTAATTTTCAGGCGAGCGCGGGTGCCACGCCGTCTCCGGGCGGTCTGGCCGGAGCGGTGATTTCGCCGGTTTTCGGCGGCAGCGTGGCGGAAAGCCCGACCATCAGCATTGTGCCGATCGAAGGAGAGGAATTTACCAAGCGCCTGCTGACGCCGTTTTCGCAAAACAAATTGATCTTACTGCTGCGTCAGCGCTTCGATGTCGACTTGATGTTACGCATGATGGCGCAGGAAGTGCGCCTGCTGAATACAGAACAACCGAACGGCGCTTATCGCAACAGCCCGGGGAACAAAGCCGGTTATGAAATGTTCCGCCGCGTGGTGCTGCATTTGTCGGCGATTCAGGATTTTAACCAGTTGTACGCCGAACCTCTGGCGCTGATCAATACCTGGACTATCCCGGCCAGCGCGATCACAGCGGACGGTTTTCAGACGCTGCAAAAAGAATTTACCGTGCGCTATAACCCGCAGGACAATACTTACACACTGCGCAAACAAGTCGCCGGGCCGATTCTGATCACCAACTACGACCCCAATACGTTATCCGCCGAGGAGCGTGAAGCCTTGCGCCAGAGGGTTGAAGACGGCAACACCAGCGATATCGCGTTTGACATCCGCGCCGGGTATTACGGTGGTGAATGGCCGATCAGCGGCGTGTTCCGCCTGAGAAGTTTTCATTCGATACTCGGATTTCTCGGCAAGGCGCTCGGCGAGGAAATGGGCTATCACGTCGAAAAAGATCCGCGCACACCGCCGATTCTGGCAAACGAAAATCCCGATTTGACCATGGAATTTATCGTTTCCGATACACCGCCGCCGGATGTCGATTTGTCCATTCGCTGGGATGGCCGCTATTACGCGGTCAATACCAAAGGGCCTTACGCGCGCTGGAACCGCGATGCCTTCCAGTTATTGTTCCTGCTGTTCCAGATGACTGTCACCGACATCCCGCGCGTCGGCGTGCCGAGTATTACCATTGCTAAGTAATCTGGCTGGTTTCACGCTGCCGGCCGCTTACCGGGTTTTGTCATGTGAGTAATGAGAGCGGGAAAATTGGCTCGATAGTTCGAGTCCTTCAGGCTTGCGCTCCTGCCGCCCCCGTATATGCCCTTATATTTGTAGGCAAATCACTACAAGGAAAATAAGCACTATGCTTATTCATTAATGACGCCAATCACTCTACTATGAAAAGCGGAGGGATGATCAAACGATCTCCCATCGATCGATTCATATGAAAGGAGTTATAAAATGAGCGTAAAGACAATGACGTTTTTTACCGGCATCATGATCATGATTCTTTTTTCACTGAGTGCAATGGCAAGCGAAAGCCATCTGGTGCACGCCATAAAACACGCCGAAGCCGCAGCCGCCGCGGCTGATGGCAAAGCCGCCGCCGAGCATGCCGAGAAGGCGAAAACGCATGCCATCGATGCAAAAAACGATAAAACCTCGAAAAGCGACCCCAAGCATATCGATGATGGCATTAAATGCCTGGATGACGCGATCAAAGAAGGCAAGGGCGGCAATACGGAAGCAGCCAAGAAAGCCGCCGCAGATGCGGTAAACCATTTTAAACAAGCTGTATCCGCACCCGCACCCGCATCCGCACCCAAGCAATCGTCTTACTAGCTTTAGTGCCTTATCCTTCCTCGCTTCCGCGCGGACATCAGCGCTGGCCGTGTATCTTCGGTCAGCGGTTTGCGCGGTTTTTTACCGGAAAGTGTTCGTCATCGGCGGCAGGCAGAAAATGTGCGCAGTTCCGCCGTCCAGGAAGCGGATCATGCTTCTGGCGGCTGCGCTGTTTTTTTGCCGGTTTTCTTGGCGGAAACGGCAGGCAGCAGGCTGGTGATCGTTTGATAGCGCTCGAACAAAAACGCCACGCGCTCGGCTTCCGATGCAAACGATTTTTTGCCGTACGCCGCATCGACGGCACGGTCCAGCGCCTGATGCGCGCGCACCAGTTGCGGCGGCATGGTCAGCGGATCGTACAAGTCGGCGAGCGTAGCATTGGGGAACAACGCACGGGCGTCGAGCACGGCCTGCGCAGCGGTTTCGATGGCTTGGCGTTGCGCGCCGGTGGATTCCGGCCACGGGAAGGTATTGTAAGTGTATTTTGCAGAGTATCGATACCGACTTTCCAAACGCCCAGATGTGATTTTCATCCATGCCATGTGCATTATGCTGGTTAGGATACCGAATTCATACAAACCTGCATTGGGCACAATTTGTAAATCGTTCGCGGCAATTACATCCGATGATAAAAAACCAATCGGTATGTAAAAGCGATTTTCTGATGATGTACGTGGCAAGGCTAGATAAGTACCGTTCACCGGTTGCCGGTTTTCAGTAAAACGGGTTGGGATCGCAGCTTTCTCGCGAGTG
>JAFEEV010000282.1 GCA_018240935.1 Pseudomonadota bacterium | reverse complement strand
AATACAAACTGCATGCGCTGTTAGCCGCACAGGCGCCGATCGACGGTTTCGGCATCGGCACCGCGCTCGATATTTCCATCGACGCACCGGCGCTGGATTGCGCGTACAAACTGCAAGAATACGCCGGCAAACCGCGCCGCAAGCACTCCGAAGGCAAGGTCACGTGGCCGGGAAGAAAGCAGGCGTACCGCAGGCATGACAACGAGGGTTGTATCGCCGCCGATGTCATCGCGTTGGAAGACGATGATCCGCAACCGGGCGAAGCGTTGATTCAACCTGTGATGCGCGCGGGTAAGCGCCTCCATACTCAACTTCCATTGGCGGCGTTGCGTGATCAAACACTGCAAAATTACCGCCGCCTGCCCACCGCCATGACTGCGCTTGAACCTGCTCCCGCTTATCCGGTAGCGATCTCAACGGCCGTGCAAGCACTGGCGGATCAAGTGGATCGGGATCGCATGCTGCACGAGCGGAAAACCGGAGGATAAAGCACGATGGAAACGCTTGACAAAATTATCAAAGCGCGCAAGATGAAGCCGCGGCTTAAGCATAAACCAGCAAAGCGGCGTTACCCGCAAATGCCGGTGTGGTGATTGAAATTCAAATAAAAAAGTTATTGAGAAGGAGATTTACCATGGGCACAAAAAGCACACATCCTGGTTTCCATCCGATCAACCGGCGCGATGGTATTTTTCAGGAACAAATACACGATGCGTACAAAATAACCGGCAAACTTCCTGAGCCGACCGTATGTCCGCAATGCAGCGCGGTATTTCACAAAGGACGGTGGCAATGGCTGGGCGCGCCGGCCAATGCGCATGAGCATAATTGCCCGGCCTGTCAGCGCATTCATGATCGTTATCCGGCCGGTTTCCTGACTTTGCACGGCAATTTTTTACAGGAACACCGCGATGAAATCATGCATTTGGTACAGCACTTCGAGAAAAAGGAAAAAACCGAACACCCGTTGAAGCGGATCATGGCGACCGAGGAAAAACAGGACGAAGTGTTGATTACCACCACGGACATACACCTCGCGCGCGGTATCGGCGAAGCTATTCATGAAGCATATCAAGGCGCCCTGGAGTTTCATTACAACCCGGCGGAGAACCTGTTGCGCGTGCACTGGTCGCGCTGAACCGGGAATGCAACCGTTCTTCCGCTTATTTGAGAAAAAAGGAGAAAACAAATGTCTGTCGGTGAAATTTGCAATCGTGAAGTCATTGTCATCCAGCGCGATGCAACCGTTGTGGAAGCTGCCAAGCTGATGCGCCAATACCATGTCGGCGCCGTCATCGTAGTCGAAAAACGTGACGGCCGCCAAGTTCCGGTCGGCGTCGTCACGGATCGCGATCTGGTTATAGAAGTTGTGGCGACCGAATTGGACGAAAACGTCATTACGGTGGGCGACATCATGGCGCAGGAAGTATTCACCATCAAGGAGAGCGCAGCTTCGTACGAAGCCATCGAACTCATGCGCCGCAGAACCGCCCGGCGTTTGCCGGTTGTGGATGACGCAGGGGAATTGACCGGCATACTGACACTCGACGACGCGTTGCAATTATTGTCGGCAGAGCTGCTCGATCTTGCCAAACTGGTGCGCTACGAGCAAAAAAAAGAAACACGGCACCGCCCGTAATCGCATCGTTTTCCCTGGTAACCGGCGCATGATCGCCAGTGCACCGGTTATCTTGATATAACCAGCGCTGTTCACTTGAATTCCTGGTTAAGCGCGCAAATATTCGAGGGGGGTAATACAACCCGCTTTACATTCCTGGAGGATGAGCCGCTATGGAACAATCTGTCATAAGCCAATCGCTGCCTGCCGATGTGATCGCCTTGGTGCCGATGCGCAACGTGGTGTTATTTCCGCATGTCTTAATGCCGATCACCGTCGGCCGCGTCCGCTCGATCGCCACGATTGAGCATGCACTGCAATCCAATACGCCCGTCGGCATTGTGCTGCAAAAAGACGCCGCAGTGGATGAACCGGGGCTGGAGGCGTTATGCCGCACCGGCACGATCGCCAATATCGTGCGCCATGTGACATCGGCCGACAAAACGCATCATGTCATTTGCCAAGGCGTGCAGCGTTTTCAGATCGAGGAATTGATCGACGGCTATCCGTTCATTGCGGCCCGCATCAAACGCCTCAAGGAATCCGCGGAAGTTTCCACACAAGCCGAAGCGCTCGCCTTGCAATTGCGTGAACGCGCCATCGAAATTCTTTCACTGCTGCCCGGCGTGCCCGCCGAACTTGCGCATTCCCTGCAAGCCACACGCGCGCCATCCGATCTGGCCGACATTACTGCGAGCTTGCTCGATACCGAAGTCAGCGAAAAACAAATGCTGCTGGAAACCATCGGCACCGAAGAACGGCTGCAAAAAGTGCTGCACATTCTATCCCGCCGCATCGAGGTTTTGCGCTTGTCGCAGGAAATCAGCGAGCGCACCAAGGAACAGATGGAAGATCGCGAGCGTAAGTTTTTATTGCGTGAACAGTTGAAAGCCATTCAAAAAGAGCTGGGCGAGGACGGCGAAAACGATCAGGAAATCGCGCAACTGGAAGAAACGATCAGTAAAGCGGGCATGCCCGGCGATATCGAAGCGCAAACGCGCAAGGAATTGCAGCGCTTGCAACGCATGCCGGGCGCGTCGAGCGAGTATTCGATGCTGCATACCTATCTGGAATGGATGACGGAACTGCCGTGGCGCTTGCCCGAAGAAACTCCCATCGACCTGGATGGCGCACGCCGGATTCTGGAAGCGGATCACTTTGGATTGGAGCGCATCAAGCAGCGCATCATCGAATTTCTCGCCGTGCAAAAACTGAAACCGCACGGCCGCGCGCCGATCTTGTGTTTCGTCGGACCGCCGGGAGTCGGCAAAACATCGTTGGGGCAAAGCATCGCGCGCGCCCTGCAGCGGCCGTTCGTGCGCGTCTCGCTCGGCGGTGTGCACGACGAAGCGGAAATGCGCGGCCACCGCCGCACCTACGTCGGCGCGATGCCGGGCAACATCGTGCAGGGCTTGCGCAAGGCGGGCGCGCGCAATTGCGTCATGATGCTCGATGAAATCGACAAAATGTCCGCCAGCATTCAGGGCGACCCAGCAGCCGCGCTGCTGGAAATTCTCGATCCGGAACAAAATTCGACGTTTCGCGATAACTACCTCGGCGTGCCGTTTGACTTGAGCCGGGTGATTTTCATCGCCACGGCGAACGTCATCGACAATGTCTCGCCGCCGGTGCGCGACCGCATGGAAATCATCGATCTGCCAGGCTATACGCAAGAAGAGAAACTGCAAATTGCATTGCGTTATCTCATGCAACGCCAGAGTGAAGCCAACGGCCTGCGGGAAGAACAGTGCACGCTGACGCCAGCCGCACTGGAAAGCATCGTTGCTAACTACACCCGTGAGGCCGGGGTGCGCCAATTCGAGCGGGAAATCGGCCGGGTCATGCGGCATGCGGCATTACGCATCGCGGAAGGTCAGCAGCAGCAAGTCCGGATTGATGCGGCGGATCTGGATGCGATTCTGGGACCGGAAAAATTCGAGCACGAACTGGCGTTGCATACCGATTTACCGGGTGTCGCTACCGGCTTGGCATGGACACCGGTGGGCGGCGACATTCTGTTCATTGAAGCCACGCGCATCCACGGCAGCGGGCGACTGATTCTCACCGGGCAGCTCGGCGATGTCATGAAGGAAAGCGCGCAAGCAGCGCTGACACTGGTGAAAGCACGCGCCAGCGATCTCAATATCCCGCCGGCATTGTTTGATGGCATCGATGTGCATTTGCACGTGCCCGCGGGCGCGATTCCGAAAGACGGACCGAGCGCCGGTGTGGCGATGTTCATTGCGCTCGCCTCGCTGTTCACCAACCGGCCGGTGCGTCACGATGTCGCCATGACCGGTGAAATCAGTCTGCGCGGATTGGTGTTGCCGGTCGGCGGCATCAAGGAAAAAATACTGGCGGCGCAGCGCGCCGGTATCCAAACCGTGCTGCTGCCCGCGCGCAACGAAAAAGATTTGCGCGATGTGCCGGAAGCAACGCGAACCGCGATGCAGTTTATTTTATTGGAAAGCGCCGATGATGCCGTGCAAGCAGCTCTAAATCAAGACAGCAGCCATGTTCAGACCGCGGGGTTCAAGCTCGTTTAAGTTTGCCATGGCATGATGTGAACTTTTAGGCATTTTGCTTAGACAAATTTAAGCGATGTGCTTATTTATTTGTCCGGCCTGCCGTTCCACAATGCCAAAACAGCAGCCAAATACAAAAACAAGAATAACGAGAGAGCGGCAATTTGCCGCATTGTAGTTCCTTCCCTTCCAAGTTACAGTGAATAACCGGAAGCAAGCTTAAGCGGACTTGTTATATTCTTGTCACATAAGCTTGCTATCCTGGAATTATTACCTTACGTGAGGAGTAAATTCAAATGATACAAGCTGAAACTCTCGAAAACTTTTACGTCAATACCCCTCTTTCCAGAGCAAAAAACAATCATCCTTTTTACGAAGCAGGTCAATTGAGACGCGCCAAAATGCATGCCGCACGTCTTATCGAGTCCGTCGATCACAAGAAAATGCTTACCCCGGCGTTGTACCAGCTGCTCGAGGCGAGTTTTATTCTGGAAACAACCGATACCAAGATTCTGGCTGCACATCTAAAAAAAACACCTGCTGCCATTCGCGCCGAATTTCAAAAAATATGCGAAATTCTCGGGCAATCGCACGATACCCAAACGGATCCGTTTTTTCTTCACCACAGAAATAAAAGCGTTGTCAATATTTAAGTATTTTGCTTAGGGTCTGTTAACACTATCTAAGTGCTTCAACGATAAGAGCGAAATGGATGAAAGAGAGGAAGATGACATCCAATTTGTCGAATCTGGAGAATATTCGACGAAATCCTTT
>JAFEEV010000281.1 GCA_018240935.1 Pseudomonadota bacterium | reverse complement strand
TCGTCTGCATAGCCGCGCTGACTTTCCCGGATAATTGTTGCGCCGCTTGTTGCCGGATGCCGCTAAGTTGTTGCGCATGCTGGCGATACTCGCTCTGCGCTGCAGCTTCGAGATTCAGCAAATGACCGATGTCCGCATTCGACCCTAACGCTGCCAGTTGTTGCGTGATCGACTCCAGCAGCGCCGGTAGCTCTTCCGCATTCACGCGGAACTTTCGCGCCGCCGCATGGATGGACGACAATCGTTGTTCGACTTCGTGCAATGCCTGCGGATCGAGATCCAAACGCTGGCGATAGTGCTTGAGTTCGTACACGCTTTCCTGCAACTGGATTTGCGCGGCATCGAGCAAATCAGTGATGATTTTCAGCGCACCGTCGTATTCCAGCAGATTCTGCAGCTGATGGCCGACATTATTGATCTGCGCCAGCACCGCCTGTTCACTCTCGGATAACGCCTCGACGCTCCTATCCGCTGCCGCCAGCAACGCCGCCACATGCGACAACCGGCCATGATCGGCTTGCAATGTCTGCCATTCCGCCAGGGTGAAATTCAATGCGCTCAATTCCTGTAACTGCCATTCCAGCTGCGCGCGTTTATCGTGCGATTCCGCCGCGCGTTGCTCCAAGGCGATTCTTTGCTGGCGGCAATCTTGCCAGTGTTGATAGGCTTCCCTGACGGTGCGCGCCAAAGCGGCGCAACCGGCAAACGCATCGAGCAATTCGCGCTGCGCGTCTTTTTGCAGCAACGCTTGATGCGCATGCTGACTGTGGATGGCAACCAGAAATTCGCCCGCTGCGCGCAATTGCTGCAAAGTAACCGCATGCCCGTTGAGATAATTGCGCGAACGGCCGCCGGTTTCGATCACGCGGCGCATCAGACAACTATCCGGATCGCCTTGCAAATCATGTTCATCCAGCCACTGCTGCAATGCCGGCAAAGTGCTGATATCGAAGGTCACATTGATTTCCGCACGCGCACAGCCGTGCCGGATTTGACTGGCGTCGCCACGTTCCCCCAGAGCCAGCGTCAGCGCGTCGATCAGGATGGATTTGCCTGCTCCCGTCTCACCAGTCAACACCGTGAAGCCGGACATGAAGTCCAGCTCGATCCGATCCACGATGACAAAATCTTTGATGCTCAGGTGTTTTAGCATGATGGCTTTAAGACGGGCATCAGGGAAATTCGCTCCATCCCAGCTTTTCTCTCAGCATGCGGTAATAACTGTGATTGACCGAATGCAGCAAACGCACCGTCTTGGGAAAACGCCGCACGATGATGTTGTCCGTTTGCTCCAGATCGAAGCAGGAATGACTGTCGCAATTGATCCGCACATTGGCGCTGCTGTGCATGCGGATTTCCACAACGGCATCGGGACCGATCACGACGGGACGGTTGCTGAGCGTATGCGGACAAACCGGCACCAATGCAATCAGATCCAGACTGGGATGCAGGATCGGCCCGCCGGACGATAACGCATAGGCGGTCGAACCGGTCGGTGTATTGACGATCAATCCGTCGGAACGCAGGGTATTCACGTATTCGTTATTGACCTTCACTTCAAATTCGATCATACCGCTGCTCATGCCGCGATACAGTACGACATCGTTGAATGCCAGACTGCTGAAGACGCTCGCGCCATCCCGGACAATTTCCGCATACAGCAGCATGCGGCGCTCGGTGGTGTATTTTCCCGTCAGTATCTCATCCAGCGTTTCGAACATGGTGTCCACCGACAAATCGGTCAAAAAACCCAACCGCCCTTGATTAATGCCGATCAGCGGAACATCGTGCGCCACCAGCATGCGCGCAATGTTGAGCATCGTGCCATCGCCCCCCATGACCACGGCGAGATCGGCTTGCGCGCCGATTTCCTCGAGCGATACTGCCGGATACAGGTCACTGCCGATGTGCGTTGCCGTGAGATGATCCAGTAAAACTTTATAATTCCTGGCCGTCAGATACTCGGCAAGATTTAATAGCGGTATCGCAATTTCGGGATTTTTATGTTTACCGATCAGCGCTATGGTTTTAAATGAAGAATTCATCGCTCGATACTGTCATTGGCTATTAAAGTATTGGCTGCAAGGTCTAAATAAATGATGAAGACCGGATTATCGTTAAGGAAGCTCTGAAAAACTACTGCGCTCGATCATGTTGTGTTGAAATCAGACTCAAAATGCTCATTTACATCTTGTAAACTGCGCTTCTTCATCTGATTTCGCCTTGCCTGACCGTCACTCGCTACCTTTTTCAGTGCTTCCTTAAAATAAAAAGTTAATGAAGCATGATACCGATGGGCTTGTAAAATCGCATCTTGCACATATTATTCAGCCGGAAAGGCTTATCCTTGGGAAAAACCCCAAACCATCGCGGTAAGCCGGTATCAAGGAAGTTTAGCATAGATAAGATAGGGCAAAATCACCGCTTATAACCAACCAATGAAACCTGTTGACTCGTGTAGAATGACGCCATGTTAAACGAACGCGCTCAAATCTTATTAAAAACATTGGTGGAACGGTATATCCACGAAGGTCAGCCGGTCGGCTCCCGCGCGCTATCCAAGTTTTCCGGTTTGGACCTCAGCCCCGCGACCATTCGCAATGTCATGGCCGATCTGGAAGAAATGGGGCTGGTTGCCAGCCCGCATACTTCCGCCGGCAGAGTGCCCACCCCGAAAGGTTACCGGTTATTTGTCGACACCCTGCTCGTCGTCAAAACACTCGATAAAGTTGAGTTGAATCACCTGGAAAACCAGCTGCACCCGGATAATCCATCGCGCTTGATCAATGCGGCATCGCAATTGTTATCGGATCTGACCCGCTTCGCCGGAGTGGTCGTGACACCGAAGCGCAAAGGCGCGGTATTCCGCCACATCGAATTCATGGCGCTATCGGAAAAACGCATTCTGCTGATCCTCGTGACGCCGGAAGGCGATGTGCAAAACCGCATCATTTTCACCAATACACCCTACAGCCAAACGGATCTGATCGAGGCCGGCAATTTTATCAACCAGCACTATGCCGGTTGCACTTTGGACGAAATCCGCGGGCGCGTGGATACCGAATTGAAACAATTGCGCAGCGAGATGATCAGTTTAATGAGTGCGGCCATCGAAGCCGGTGGCGATGCCGTCAACGAAAGCAGCGAAGCGGTGGTTCTGGCCGGCGAACGCAATTTACTACAGATCGATGACTTGTCCGACAACCTGATCAGCTTGAAAAAACTGTTTGAATTGTTCGAACGCAAAACCAAATTGCTGCAATTACTCGAATTGAGCAGGCAAGCACATGGCGTCAAAATTTTCATCGGCGGCGAATCCGATGTATCGTCACTGGAAGAATTCAGTGTAGTAACGGCGCCCTATGAAATCGAAGGAGAAGTGGTTGGCACTGTAGGCGTAATCGGTCCGCGGCGCATGGCTTATGAGCGCGTTATCCCGATCGTCGATATTACCGCAAAACTGCTTTCCAGCAGCTTATCGCAACATTGATTCATTATCCTCAGCATAAAAATTTATACGATGACTTCCAAATCCATTTATCAGCACGGTTCGCCGAATCGCACCGGAGTATTATTGATCAATCTGGGAACGCCGGATGCACCAACCGCTCAGGCATTGCGCCCTTATCTCCAGGAATTTCTCAGCAATCCGCGGGTCATCGAAGTGCCTCGGTTGATCTGGTGGCCCATTCTGCATGGCTTCATTCTGCCGTTCAGACCGAAGGCATCGGCTGAGAAATACGCAAAAATCTGGATAGCCGAAGGCTCTCCGCTCAAAGTCCATACCGAGCGTCAAACGGAACGACTGCGCGAAGTATTGGCGGCACGATTAAAAAATCCTCCGCTGGTCGAGTATGCGATGAATATCGGCAAGCCTTCGGTTGCCGATGTGCTGATCCGCATGCAACAACAGGGCTGCGAACGCATTCTGGTCATTCCGCTGTTTCCGCAATATGCCGCCAGCAGTACCGCGGCGGCAATGGATAATGTATTTGCCGTACTCAATAAGATGCGCAATCAGCCCGCGCTTCGCACCGTCAAACAATATCACGACCACCCCGGTTATATTGCAGCGTTGGCGCAGAATGTCCGTGACTACTGGGATGCGCATGGCCGGCCCGATAAATTGATCATCAGCTTCCACGGCACACCGCGCGCCAGTTTGGATAAAGGCGATCCTTATCATTGCGCATGCCAGAAAACCGGACGGCTACTGGCCGAAGCCTTGACGCTGGAAACAAATCAATACACCGTATGCTTTCAATCGCGTTTCGGCAGAGCCAAATGGCTAACGCCTTATACGGCAGTGGTCTTGGAGCAATTAGGCAAGGAACACACGCAACGTGTCGATGTGATATGCCCAGGTTTTGTCTCCGATTGTTTGGAGACTCTGGAAGAAATCGCCATCGAAGCGAAAAACACATTCATTCAGGCGGGCGGCAAGGAATTTCACTATATTCCCTGTCTCAACGAACGCAGCGACTGGATTGAGGCCTTGGTCGACATTACTTGTACACATCTGCAAGGGTGGTTGGATATCGAGGTCACCGCAGAAGCAGCTAAATTATCCCGAGAATTGGCGTTAGCAATGGGCGCTAACGACTAAGAAAACCGCCCTCGGCAAAAGCCGAGGGTTTTATGACGGAACATTAGTGCCCGGATTGGCGCATATGTTTCATCGCTTCTTCGGTGTGCTTAGCTGATTCCGAACCGTGTCCCATATCAGCATGCTTGATCGCTTCTTCTAAATGTTTGATCGCTTCATCCATATGTTTATGAGATGCGGCATGGTCATCACGAGCCGCTTTTGCATGCGCTAAACTTTCTTTTGCATGCTCAAGCGATTCTTTTGCGTGACCCATTTCTCCATGCGCTTGCGCTTTACCGGCATGCTCCATCGCTTCCGAAGTATGCCCAGCATCTGACGCCAACACAGGGGCGCTTATAAATAATGCCAATGTTCCGGTTACAATCATTGCAGATATAGTACGCATGATAATTACTCCTTTATAAATAATACATTGCATGAATACCTCTTAAAAATCTCAGTGACTGGTTAACCGCTTTATCGAAGAAGGATTAACCTTTTCCGCGAACCAGAGCACCAGGATTCAGTATATACCATTTCCCTATTTGAGGTATCGCGAAAGTGCATGAACTCATCGTTTCAAGGGATTCACGGATAAAATTATTCCTTTCAATTTTCCGCAACAGCAAGTTTGGTATTTCGTTCTAATTCACCCAATCTTCCTTTATCATCCAATCAAACTGCAAAAATTCTCTCGCCCGGCATAGCCGGATCTAGCTGTATAAAGAAATTCCCAGTGTAAAACACTATCTGATGGTTGACCGGAAGGCTTCAAAACGTTAACATGCGCAACTCACCAATTCCCCGATAGCTCAGTCGGTAGAGCGACGGACTGTTAATCCGCAGGTCCCTGGTTCGAGCCCAGGTCGGGGAGCCAAATAATCAACAAGTTAATTTAATTTTAAATTATATTTGTTCCGCAAAAATCGGAGTCGTTCCGCAATTTTAAAATTTCATCAGAAATCACCCGCTGACACATTCACCAAATTCCTCAATTCAGCCACACAGGCATTGTGCTTAATCACCGTTTCCTGAGCTAACTGTCCGATTTCCTGAATACGTCGTTCAACATCTGCGGGAAGTCGTATTTGACCGGCTCCACCAGGCTTGCTGGCACCGTCGGTTTGTTCTCGTGAGGTTTCTCCACTATCTGGACAGGCTTTGGCACTGATCCACATCCCGCGAGAAGATGCGCGCATAACGCGCATATCATCATTAAGTTTTGCAAGTTTTTTGTCACGTTCATTGATTACCTCCATGGTTTTGTTTAAGTTTTCCCGGTTCTGAGCGGCAACGCGTTCCATTGCTTCGCTCAGTTCCTTGGCTTGCTCTTCAATGCGTTCCTTATCCTTTTGAAGATATTCGGCACGCTCAGCGGCGCGGCCATCGTTGTAAATGTTGTCGTGTATGGTTGATGCCATCCACCAGACGAAACCCGCGCAAACGATGATTAGCGCAGCCCAAAGGGCATAGCGGATAAGTGTTGCGTATCCGGTCATGATTTCCATCACTCCTCTAAAACAAAAAACGCC
>JAFEEV010000280.1 GCA_018240935.1 Pseudomonadota bacterium | reverse complement strand
CAAGCCTGATTTATCCAACCGGCGCAACCGGTATGCCGTTCAATACCGAACCGAAGAAAGGCGGGGATAGCCTGACGCTGACCACTCCGGGATTGTATGTGTTCACATGCAGCATTCACCCGTACATGTTCGGCGCTGTGATTGTCGACGATCCGGCTACCGGCGGTCTCGATCTCGGGTCTTCGCTCAGTTCGATCAACGGCATCACCGTTCCCAGCAGCAGCGATCTGGCGACGCGTTTGTTGCGTACTTTCTTTATCGCGACTAATCCCGCCAACTGGCAGGATTATGCGAAAAATACCCCGTGGCATATCACCTATCCGAACGTTGACGTGCGTGTCGATATCGGCGTTGTCAATTTGCCGGCCGTGCTGAATGCGCGTTACGGCAACGATATTCCGTTATCTGCATTGCAAAATCCGGCCACACCCGCAGTCGGCGAAATTTGGGCGGCCACGCAATTTGAAATGACGGCGGGAAAAGAAAAACCGGGTACAGTGACGGCGGTTGATGGTAATTCTTGGCAAGTCACGCGCAAAGTGGCACTGCCCTCGATCAAAATGAACAATCCGCATAACATGTGGACGGATAGGGATCAGAATGTGATTTACGTGACGCAATGGTTCGATAAAAAACTGACGGTCTATGACCGCAAAACCGGCGCGCTGATCCGTAACGTATCGGTCGGTGAAGCGCCCGCGCATGTGATGACGCTGACTGACAACGACCGGATTCATATCACCAATAACGGCGATACGCGTACCGATTCCGTGATGGAGCTGAGTCCATTGGCCACCCAGGTGTTGCGCCGGGTGGATATCGGCCGCGGCAACGCGCATGCGCATTGGATGAGCCATGACGGCAAGACCATGGTAACGCCGAATGTGCTGAGCGGCGATACCACACAATACAATTTCAGAACGAATACCATTGACGCGATTTTGCCGGTGAGTGGGCATTTCAGTCATCCGCTGGCCACCGGTATGATGCCGGATGCCAGTAAATATTACGTCGCCAATTTGCTGGACAGTACCATCACCGCGGTCGATATGGCGACGCATACCGTTATCAAGCACATCAACCTGATCGAACATTACAATCCCGTATCCGGAGCGATTTCCGGGCCTGTCGGCGCATTGCCGGTGCAAACCCCGGTTTCGCCGGACGGGAAAAACATGGTAACGGCGAATACCCTGACCGGTACCATCACCATCGTCGATACGCGCCCCGATTTGGCTACAACCGATGAAGTGGTCGCCATGCTGCCTTGCGATCCCGGTTGTCATGGTGTGCAGTATGGTGCCAAGAAAGGCGGCGGTTATTATGCGTACGTGACCAGTAAATTTTCCAACCGGATGCTGGTCGTCGATCCCGATCCCAATGGCGACGGCGATCCATCCGACGCGAAAATAACCGGAAAAATCGGGCTCTTCGCCGCGAGCGCCACCGCGATGGACGACCGGGTGGCGGCAAATCCAGGTATGGGCGGACAAGGTATACTGCCGGTTCCGCTGGTCTATAACGGCTGGGTGCAGAATTTGCCGGCAATCTGGCGCGATCAACTGACGCCGGCGCAACGAAATCCGATCCGGTAACCGGATCACGAATTGGCAGAGTTTTCTGGCAATAGCTAGTTTGTTTGAACGTTGTACAGTACTTTTTTAAGGAGAGAAAAATGAGTTCAGGACATGACGATTCACATGATGATTCATCAGCGCACGAGCACAAAGCTTTCAAGTTCACAATCACGGGCAGCAAGGTAACGGCCGTATTTGAAATGGACGATGGCGTGCTGAAACCCAAATCGATCGATGACGACGGCAGCGAAACCTACACGGTGGATGGAACCCAAGTCGTGCGTACCGAGATCAAGCCTTTTGGCACGGAAATAACCCGCTATGCCGATGCGGACGGCGACGGCCTTTATTTACGGGTATCCGAGCAGTGGGTGAGTGCAACAGGAGCTCCGGATGACCGGCATCATTTCAGGTTCGAGGGCGATCTTTCCTTTTCACCGTCGGACGGTGACGATCATATCGCCGTTCGCGGCGGTGAAGATTGCTCCGGCGGACGTGGCGCCGATGATTTTGTCATCCGCGAAGCGGCGCATTTGCGCATTAGGGATTTCAACTCGTCAGAACACGATTCGCTGAAGTTTGATACCGGCCTAGGCTTAACCTCAGTGGATCATCTCAAGAGTTTTGTGACCGATGCGCATTATGAGGGATCGGATCTCATCGTCAACTTTGGTCCCGATGTATCCATCACACTGATCGGCGTGCCGCCCGGCCAAATCAGCTGGGACGATGTTAGCGTGCTGAGTTAGCGCCTGCGACAAGCTGAGAAGCGCTTACCCCCTATCCATTCATCGATTTTAGTTGTTAATCAAACTTCCCGGAACCGGCGCTTGCGCCGTTTCGGGAAGCGCAGGATTTCGGCATCGGTATAAACTGGTATCTCAATCGCAACATCAAATTCCAATTGGATTACAATCAAGCCCATTTCACCGGCGGCGCTAACCGGCCGGAAGAAAAAGTGTTGTTCTCACGCATGCAAATTGCATTCTAGGTTGCTTCGCATTGGCACTAACTGGTTGTTTCGTACTTTCCGCTACGTAATGAATGCGCTATAGTGAAACCGTTGCGCTGAAATGGCTCGGTTAAGATGCGCATGCAAAGGCGATCACATACAAGAAAGGAAAAATCATGGCAAATTGGTTTGAAGATAATTCATTATCGATTGGCCGCACCCCGCTGGTGCGTCTCAATCGGGTGACGGATGGCGCAGCGGCGCTGGTATTGGGGAAAATCGAAGGGCGCAATCCGGCGTATTCGGTCAAATGCCGGATTGGTGCGGCGATGATCGACGATGCCGCGCGCAAGGGTTTGCTCGGTCCCGGCAAAGAAATCGTCGAGCCGACCAGCGGCAATACCGGGATCGCATTGGCGTTTGTGGCGGCGGCGCGGGGTATTCCGCTGACCTTGACGATGCCGGAAACGAGGAGTGTGGAACGACGCAAATTACTGGTGGCGTTGGGCGCCAGGCTGGTATTGACGGAAGGCGCGCGCGGTATGAATGGCGCTTTGGCGAAGGCGGAAGAGATCGTCGCTTCCAATCCGGGGCGTTATGTGTTGTTG
>JAFEEV010000027.1 GCA_018240935.1 Pseudomonadota bacterium | reverse complement strand
ATTTTGAACTTGATTTCAACGCAGCATGATCGAGCGCAGCCGTTTTTCAGAGCCTCCCTAAATTTGACTTGCCGGTGTTATTTAGCGATCATATGCAGCACTTTATCCATCACGGTTTAAAAGGAGTAATCATGACAACCAATACCCTGCTCAAACAAAAAATCAGCGCCATCATCAGCGAAAAACATTTGCTCAAGCATCCGTTTTATATTGCTTGGACCGAAGGCAAACTGACCAAGGAACAACTGCGTCATTATGCTGAACAATATTTTTACAACGTACTGGCTGAACCGACCTATTTAAGCGCGGTGCACTTCAATACACCGCACATCCATTCGGAAACCAACAGCGGCGACATCAGCGTGCGTCAGGAAGTGCTGCGCAACCTGATCGACGAAGAACACGGCGAGAAAAACCATCCGGCGTTGTGGAAAAACTTTGCCTTCGCATTGGGCGCGAACGATAAAATCCTGGCCAATACCGCGGCATTGCCAACGACCGAGAATCTCGTCAACACCTTCCGCGATATTTGCCTGAATCGTCCGTTCTACGCCGGATTGGCGGCATTGCACGCGTTTGAATCGCAAGTGCCTGACATTGCTGCGGTGAAAATCGACGGTCTGGCTAAATTCTATGGCATGAACAACCCGGAAGATTACGAATTCTTCTCGGTACACCAAAAAGCCGATATTTATCACTCGCAAGCCGAATGGAGCATCATCGAACGCTTCGCCGATACTCCGGAAAAACAAGCTGAAGTATTGGCCGCAACCAAGGAAGCGTGCGATGCGCTGTGGGGCTTCCTCGACGGTATCCATGAAACCTATTGCAGCAACCTGGTTTGCGAAGAAAAACAGGCGGCAACGGTACACTGAGTTTGTAACAATACGCTGTCAGTCTTGCAATTGGCCCGGAACGGACGCAATTTTTGGGGTGTCCGTTCCGGGCTTGTTAATGATGAATCCGATTTTCATGATCTCATCGCCATAAAAATTTCTCTGCTTTAAATCGCTAAAATCCATGCCCATACACGATCGATGCTGTTCCATTGCACCGTATTTCAAGATCGCTGAGGGCCAAATCGGCCGGTTCAAACAACTATGCGAGCAATTTGTTGCCCGATCAAGTGCTGAACCGAAATGCCTTTATTACGGCTTCAGTTTGAATGGCAGCGAAGCGTATTGCCGCGAAGGGTATGAAGATGCCGAGGGGTTGCTGGCGCATTTGGACAATGTAGGTGATCTGCTGCAACAAGCGCTCGAAATAGCCGAAATCGTGCGTTTGGAAATCCACGGACCGGAAGAAGAATTGCAAAAGCTATACGAACCGTTAGCGCAGTACAATCCCCAGTATTTTGTGTTGCACTGCGGTTTCCGGCGATAGCTTTCTTCCTTAATGCCTGTCTCGAATGCCGGACTCAATCGCATCCAGCATCATTCCCGCCGCATTAAAATCCGTTTGTTTGGTGATTTCCTGCATGCCGGTCGGGCTGGTGACGTTGATTTCCGTCAGATAATCGCCAATCACATCCAATCCCACCAGCATTAAACCGCGCTTGGCTAATTCAGGCCCGAGCGATTCTGCGATGGCCTGGTCGCGTGCGGATAACGGTTGCGCTCTTCCGGTGCCGCCGGCAGCGAGGTTGCCGCGCGATTCTCCCGGTTTGGGGATGCGCGCCAAGGCATAAGGTACGGGCTTGCCGCCGATGAGCAAAATGCGTTTGTCGCCTTGCGTAATTTCGGGAATAAACCGTTGCGCCATGATGGTGCGGGTACCGTAATGGGTCAGCGTTTCGAGAATCACGCTGATATTGTGATCGGCGCTATGCACGCGAAATACGCTGGCGCCACCCATGCCGTCGAGCGGTTTCAGGATGATATCCTGGTGCCGGGCGAGAAATTCGCGGATCAAATGCGCTTGGCTGGTTACCAGCGTGGGGGCAATCCATTGCGGGAATTGTGCGATCGCCAGTTTTTCGTTGTGATCGCGGATGGCGCGCGGATCGTTGATGACGAATGCGCCTTGCGTTTGCGCTAATTCGAGCAGATATGTGCTGTATACATATTCCAGATCGAACGGCGGATCCTTGCGCATCAGCACGGCGTCGAATTGATTTAACGGTACGGTCGCGCTAGCGCCGGTGCGATACCAATGACCGTCTTGCAGCGGCGTGTCCGTCAGTGTCAAGGAACGGCAGAATCCTGTGACCGTGTTATCGGACAAAGCAAGATCGTGCCGGTAGAGCACGTAAATCTGATGATTCCGGGCAATGGCCTCGCGCATCATCGCATAACTGGAGTCTTTGGCGGTTTTAATCGAATCCAGTTGATCGATGATAAAGGCGAGTTTCATGACGGCATTCAGGCGGATAGCGGCGGTTGCGCCTGCGGGCCGGTTTGTTCCAGTTCCAGCGCGGCGGCTAACAGCGCCAGGCGGGCCACGACGCCGTAGGCATAAAAGCGGTTCGGGATGATGTTCGGCTGCTTGGCGTTAGCTTCCAGACAGGTGGATTCGAATGCCAGCGGCACGAAATGCATGCCCGGCGCGTTCAGGTTTTCGTCGATGCCGCGTCCGGTATGCACACGGTAAAAACCGCCGACGACGTAACGATCGATCATGTACACCACCGGTTCGGCAACCGCCTGGTTGATCGTTTCAAAGGTGTAGACGCCTTCCTGCACCAGCACGTGCGATACTTGCAATCCTTCTTTTACCACCGCCATTTTGTTGCGCTGTTTGCGGTTGAGATTATAGATATCCTCGCCGCTCTTGACCGTCATGATGCCCATGCCGTAGGTGCCGGAATCGGCCTTGACGATGACAAACGGATCTTCCTTCACCTCGTACTGCTGATATTTTTTCTTGATCACCGAGAGAATCCGGTCGATTGCCGCGGCAACGCATTCCACGCCCTGTTTTTCCAGGAAATTGATTTCGCCGCACGAGGTAAAGCGCGGATTGATCAACCACGGATCGATGCCGATCAGATCGGCGAATTCCTGCGCCACGCGATCGTATGCGGCAAAGTGATCGGATTTGCGCCGTGTCGCCCAGCCGGCATGCAAAGGTGGAATGACCGTTTGCTGCAAGCCCTGCAGAATCTCCGGCGCGCCGTTCGATAAATCGTTATTCAGCAGCACCGCACAGGGATCGAAGCCGCTGACGCCGAGCTTGTTGTTTTTACGGATAATCGGTTCGAGTGTGATCGATTGCCCATCCGGCAAATCAATCCGGGTGGCTTCGGTCACTTCGGGCAGCAGCGTGCCGAGGCGCACATTCAATCCGGCGCGCTGGATGATGTTTTGCAGCGTGGCGATATTCTGCAAGTAGAAGGTATTGCGTGTGTGGTTTTCCGGGATCAGCAGGATGCTGTGCGTGTCCGGGCAAATTTTTTCAATCGCGCTCATCATCGCTTGCACGCATAGCGGGATGAATTCCGGATTCAGGTTATTAAAGCCGCCGGGAAACAAATTGGTATCCACGGGCGCCAATTTGAAACCGCTGTTGCGCAGATCGACCGAGCAATACAAAGGAACGGCGTGCTCGCGCCATTTGTTTCTCAACCAATGCTCAATGGCCGGCATGGCGTTGATGATACGGCTTTCAAGATCGAGGATGGGGCCGCGCAGGGCGGTTGAGAGATGAGGTACTGGCATTTCCGTATGAAGTGTTAAATCGCCGCGATTATAGCATTATGTCTTGCGCAGATTGTGAAGCACACTATCCTGAAGTATCTTATCGCTTTTTGTCCAAAACGATTTTCTGCCGCTATGTTTAATCCCTTGCAGCCTGTACTCATTGTGTTAGCCGTTTCGGTATTGGCTGTGGTTGTATTCCGCTCATTGCGCCTGCCGCCGATGCTGGGTTATCTGCTGGCGGGGGTATGTATCGGGCCGCATGCGCTGGGCTGGATCGCGGATTCTGATGAGACTCGCCATTTGGCCGAGTTCGGCGTGGTATTTTTGATGTTCAGCGTGGGATTGGAATTCAGTTTGCCGAAGCTCATCACAATGAAACGCATTGTATTCGGTTTCGGCACGGCGCAGGTGGCTGTCAGTATTGCCGTGGTAATGGCACTGGCCTGGATGCTGGCGCTGGATTGGCACGCCGGATTGGTGCTGGGCGGCGCTCTGGCGATGTCTTCGACGGCAATTGTGAGCAAAATCCTGACGGAGCGGGCGGAACTGAATTCCACGCACGGCCGGCAAGTGATCGGTGTGCTGCTGTTTCAGGATTTGGCGGTGATTCCTTTATTGATCATCATGCCGGCCTTGGCGATCGAGATCGATAGCGATACCGGCGATTTTAGCTGGATGCTTTCGGTTGCCTTGTTGAAGGTGGCGGCGGTGCTGGCTTTTTTGCTGTTTTTCGGGCAGAAATTGATGCGCCCTTGGTTTCATTTGGTGGCGCGGCAAAAATCCTCGGAATTGTTCGTGCTCAACGTGTTACTGGTCACGCTCGGGATTGCGTGGTTAACCGAATTGGCCGGTTTGTCACTGGCGTTGGGGGCGTTTCTGGCGGGTATGCTGATTTCCGAGACGGAATACCGTTACCAGGTGGAAGACGACATCAGACCTTTCCGCGACATTTTACTGGGGTTGTTCTTTGTCACGATCGGCATGTTGCTGGATATGCAGGTCGTGATCGAGAGTTTCGTCTGGGTATTTGTGATTCTGACGGCGCTGATGGTGTTGAAAATTGTGATCGTCGCCGGATTGTCGCGCTTGTTTGGCGCGGATTCCAGCGTTGCGATCAGGACAGGGATGAGTCTGGCGCAGGCTGGGGAATTCGGATTCGTGTTACTGGCGCAAGCGGGCGAGTTCCGTTTGATCGACCATTCGATTCTTCAGACGGTGCTTGCGGCGATGGTGTTGTCGATGTTCATCGCCCCGTTTTTGATTGAATACAGCGAATCGGTGATTCACCGTTTTTACGGCTCGGATTGGATGTATCGCGCCATGCAGATCACATCCATCGCCGCTCAGACCATGGTGGCGCAGAACCATGTGATCATCTGCGGCTATGGACGCAGCGGCCAGAACATTGCGCGCATATTCGAGCAGGAATCGATGCCGTTTATCGCCTTGGATCTCGATCCGCAACGCATCCGGGAAGCGGCCGGCGCGGGGGAAGCGGTGGTGTACGGCGATGCGGCCCGGCGTGAAGTATTGATTGCCGCCGGTCTGATGCGGGCAAAAGTTTTGGTGGTCAGCTATACCGATACCGTTTCCACGTTAAAGATTCTCAAGCATGTGCAGGAGTTGCGTCCGGATCTCTCCGTTGTCGTCCGCACCCGCGATGATTCTGACATCGATACATTGAAAGAAGCCGGCGCCACCGAAGTGGTCGCGGAAATCATGGAAGGCAGCTTGATGCTGGCGTCGCATGCCATGATGTTTGCCGACATATCGACCGGGCGGATTTTGCGCCGCATTCGGCAAATCCGCGAACAGCGCTACAGCCTGTTGCGCGGCTTTTATCGCGGCGTAACGGATGAAGCGGAGGACGGCAGTGATAAGCTGTTGCCGCGTTTGCTGACGCTTACCATTGTCCAGGAGGCGGCTGCGATCAATAAGACGCTCGGTGAGCTTGATTTGGCAAGCCTTGATGTCGAAGTCACGGCAGTCAGAAGACGCAATATCCGTGGATTGTTACCAACTGAAGAAACACGGCTGGAGCTGGGCGATGTGATCGTTCTGCGCGGCACGCAAGAAAATCTCGCGGCAGCGGAGATTAAACTGATACAAGGTTGAGAATTATAGATAAAACCGGCGCTAACCTGAGAAGCGAAAAATGGAACGCACCGTATGCGGTTCAGCTGCTTGCAATCCCATTCATTCAGTAAGGCTATGATCGTCACAAGCCACTAAGAATAGACAGTTTTCTTCAGAAAGTGTATATTCTCCGTTCCGTCTTTTTGGCTCTTCATGGTTAAAAGGCAGATGTTGGTAATCATGCGATTACATAACAACAAGTAGTAATTAGAATGGCGCATAAGAAAAGCGTAAAATTCATCATTTATGGAGGGAGATATGATTAAAGCTGTTCAAGCAATTGTTGGTTTAGGATTGCTCTGTCTGGGCGCAACACAAGCAGCTGTTGCTGCTGCACCAGATATTTCTAAACTGCCACGTGTTAAACAAACATTGGTGGCTCCACCAAATGTACCTGCGCACGAGCAAACTTCAAAAGGACCTAAAGTCGTTGAAGTTACGATGGAAACTGTTGAGAAATTGATCGAAGTTGCACCGGGTGCAAAAGTTTGGGCGCTGACTTTCAATGGCAGCGTTCCTGGTCCGCTCATCGTCGTGCATGAAGGCGATTATGTTGAATTGACATTAAAAAATCCAAAAACCAGCACATTGGCGCACAACGTGGATTTCCATGCGGCAACCGGCGCATTGGGTGGCGCAGGCCTGACACTGGTACAACCCGGTGAAGAAGTTGTTCTGCGTTGGAAAGCAATTAAATCGGGTGTATTTGTTTACCATTGCGCACCTGGTGGAACCATGATTCCGTTCCACGTTATTTCTGGTATGAGCGGCGCCATTATGGTATTGCCTAAAGACGGTCTGAAAGACAACAAAGGCAAACCATACAAATATGACCGCGCTTACTACATCGGTGAGCAAGATTTCTATCTGCCGAAAGATGCTAGCGGAAAATTCAAATCCTACGCTTCACCAGCTGAAGGCATGGCCGACATGCTGGAAACCGCAAAGGGACTCATCCCAACACACGTAGTATTTAACGGCGCAGTTGGTGCTCTGACCGGTGACAATGCACTGAAAGCTAAAGTAGGTGAGAAAGTTCTGTTTATCCATTCACAAGCTAACCGTCCTTCCTACCCGCACTTGATCGGTGGACACGGTGATCTGTACTGGGTAGGCGGTTCATTCGGTGATGCGCCTCTAACCAACCAAGAAACCTGGTTCGTTCCAGCAGGTGCCGCAGTTGCTGCAGCGTATGAATTCCATCAACCTGGTTTGCATGTATACCTCAGTCATAACCTGATTGAAGCGGTATTGCTGGGTGCTGCCGCTCACATGAATGTTGAAGGTACCTGGAATGATGACATCATGACTCAACTGAAAAAACCTGCTAGCTTTGATGCAAAAGCTGGCATGGACCACTAAGAATAGACTTAGTGTAACTTGAGGTAGTGATAAAAAGGCCTCAACCTGTTCCAGGTTGAGGCCTTTGTCATTTCTGCCGCCCGCTGGATTCGGATTTTTTATTTACTGTATCGTTATCGTTTCGTCATGTCCATTAAATCCCATATTCGTACCGTTCCGCATTATCCGCATCACGGCATTATGTTTCGTGACATCACGACACTGTTAAAAGATCCTATCGGATTGCGGACAACCATACAGGAAATTTCCAGCCGCTACGGCAATGTCAAAATTGATAAAGTGGCCGGCATTGAGTCGCGCGGTTTTATTATCGGTGCTCCCGTGGCTTATCAGCTGGGTAAAGGTTTTGTGCCGATTCGTAAGCGGAATAAATTACCGGCCGAAACCATCGGAAGGGATTATCAACTGGAATATGGCAGCGACCGGATTGAAATTCATGTGGATGCGATTCAACCGGGGGAACGGGTGCTTCTGATCGACGATTTGATTGCAACCGGCGGGACTGCGGAAGCTGCCGTTGGCCTGATCCGGGACATGGGTGGTGAAGTTGTGGAATGCTGTTTTGTCATTGACTTGCCGGATGTGGGCGGCAAGGTGCGATTGGAGAAACTGGGCTGTAAGGTATTTGCCTTGTGCGAATTTGAAGGAGGTTAGGACGGGGTTGAGTCTAAGCTCTTGAATAGCGTGGTTTTAGCCAATTACTTTTTTAGCGCCGATAGAATTTTTTCATGAATGCCGCCGAATCCGCCATTACTCATGAGCAGGATGTGATCACCGGGCTTGGCGATGCCGCAAATTGTCTGCACCAATGGGTGCATATCGTCGAAACAATCCGCCTTTTGAGCTAGTGGCGCCAGCGCGGCTTTTGCCCATTGCGCATCGCGGGTGAAGCAGAAAACCTGATCGGCTTCTCGCAGACTATCCGCCAGAGAATCTTTCCACACTCCCATTTTCATCGTGTTCGAGCGCGGCTCCAGAACCGCAATGATTTTTTCCTTGCCGGCAAATGTCCGCAGGCCATTGATTGTGGTTTGAATGGCGGTCGGGTGATGGGCGAAGTCGTCATAAACGGTGATGCCGTTGACCGTGCCGCGTTTCTCCATGCGCCGTTTGACATTCTTGAATTGCGCCAAGGCTTCGATTGCCGCTTTGACCGGTACTCCGGCATGCCGTGCGGCAATGAGCGCCGCCAGCGCGTTCATGCGGTTATGTTCGCCCAACAAATCCCACTGCAACCGCCCTTGATGCATGTCGTGACAATAAATATCAATCGCCTGATTATCTTGCAATTTTGTGTGCCAGCCGTTTTCTGTGCCGAAGGCTTCGACAGGTGTCCAGCAGCCTTGCTGTAGAACCCGTGTTAAATTCTGATCTTTGCCGTTTGCCACGATCAGGCCATTGTTGGGAACAATGCGCACGAAATGATGAAATTGCCGCTCAATAGCGGGAAGATCGGCAAAGATGTCGGCATGATCGAATTCGAGGTTGTTCAGAATGGCTGTTCTGGGATGGTAATGAACGAATTTGGAGCGTTTATCGAAAAAAGCCGTGTCGTACTCATCCGCTTCGATGACAAAGAACGGCGAAGAATCTCCAATTCGCGCCGAAATACCGAAATTCTCCGGGATTCCTCCGATCAGAAAGCCCGGATTCAATCCGGCATATTCCAGTATCCAAGCCAGCATCGAGCTGGTGGTCGTTTTTCCGTGTGTACCGGCGACGGCAAGCACCCAGCGGTTACGCAGGATGTTTTCCGCTAACCACTGCGGGCCGGAAATATAAGGTAAATTGCGGTTGAGGATTTCCTCCATCAATGGGTTGCCGCGCGTTACGACATTGCCGATGACGAATATATCCGGTTGCAACTGAATTTGTTCCGGTGAATAACCGGGGATCAATTGAATGCCTTGCGATTCAAGCTGCGTGCTCATGGGCGGATAGACATCTTGGTCGCAACCGGTCACCGTATGCCCGGATTCACGTGCAATGGCGGCGATTCCGCCCATGAAGGTGCCGCAAATTCCCAGTATATGAATATGCATGTTTGACTTAAAATTCGTAATTCAATGCAGCAGGAAAACGATTATGCTGCAAGAAACGTTGAAAAAGGTAGCGAGCGACGGTGAGGCAAGGCGAAATCAGATGAAAAAGCGCAGTTTACAAGATGTAAATGAGCATTTTGAGTCTGATTCCAACACAACATGATCGAGCGCAGTAGTTTTTCAGAGATTCCTTAAAGGATGGCGGGCATTATAAAGGATAAGACCGGTTCATAGCGGAGCTTGTTTACAGTTTGCCCGTCCTTTTTATCCAATCAATGTGCTAATTTTGCAGTGGAAAACGATCCATTCGCTGTTTCGGATTATCGCGGGCGGTTTGCGCCGTCTCCCACCGGCCCTTTACATTTCGGCTCGCTGGTTGCGGCGGTCGGTAGCTATGCCGATGCAAAATTCCATCATGGCAAGTGGCTGGTGAGAATCGAGGATGTTGATGTGCAGCGTTCCGTGCCGGGTGCAGCTGATCGTATTCTCGCTACGCTCGAGAAACTGGGGATGGAATGGGATGAAGCTGTCATTTACCAAAGCCGCCGCAGCAAAATCTACCAGGAAGCTTTGGAGATTCTGAATCAACAAGGTTTGCTCTAACCCTGCATCTGTTCACGAAAAGAAATTGCGGATTCCAGCATCACCGGTTTATACGGTTTTATTTATCCGGGAATCTGTCTGAACAAACCCGCTTCGACCAAGAAT
>JAFEEV010000279.1 GCA_018240935.1 Pseudomonadota bacterium | reverse complement strand
GCGCCGCGCAATCTGCGGCTCCTGCAACGGCCGCGCGAACCTACAACATTCCCGCCGGTTATTTGCACGATGCCCTTATTCAGTTTTCACAACAGGCAGGAATAAAACTTGCCATCGATCCCGCATTGCTACAAGGGAAAATAACCTACGGCCTGGAAGGCGATTTTGACATCAAGACCGGACTGGATCAGTTGCTGACCGGCTCCGGTTTGCAAGTTACGCAGCGGGAAGACGGTTTGGCCATCGTTGCGATACCTTCGGCTTCACCTGAACCGGCAGTCACCACGTTGCCGACGATCCAAGTCACGGCAGAAAATACCAATCGTTATGCGGCGGCGAGCACCAGTACGGCGACCAAAACCAATACTTTGCTGCGCGATGTGCCGCAGTCCATTACGGTAATAACCAACGAATTGATTAAGGATCAGTCGGTGCGAAGCATCGGAGACGCGGTTCGTTATGTACCCGGTGTCGGTATTTCGCAAGGCGAAGGCAACCGCGATGCGCTGGTATTTCGCGGTAACCGTTCCACCGGCGATTTTTTTACCGACGGTATCCGCGATGACGTGGAATATTATCGCGATCTGTATAACATGGAACGCATCGAAGTGCTCAAAGGCGCTAACGGTATGATTTTCGGCCGCGGCGGATCGGGCGGCGTAGTCAACCGTGTCAGCAAGCAAGCCCATTGGAATCCGGTGCAGGAGTTTACTTTTCAAGGCGGGTCATTCAATCAGAAAAGAATGACCGCGGATGTCGGTTACGTGATCAATGACATCGCGGCCGTCCGTCTGAATGCGCTGTTCGAAGATTCCGACAGTTTCCGCGACGATGTGAACTTGATGCGGCTGGGCATATCGCCGACAGTCACGATTAAACCGACGCAACGAACCAAAATTGTTGCCAGCATGGAGCGCTTCAACGACCATCGTACTGCGGACCGGGGTATTACTTCGTTCCGCGGGCAGCCTGTCGATGTCAGCCGTTCGCAATTTTTTGGCGATCCCCGGCGCAGCCATGCGAATGTTGATGTACTGGCTTTTAACTCCTTGATCGAGCATAAATTCGAGAACGGCATTACGTTGCAGAACCGCACGAATTATGCGACCTACGATAAGCTTTATCAGAATGTGTTCGCCAACGGCGGATTGAACGGCGTGACCGGCCTGGTCTCATTGGGGGCTTATAACAATACGACAACGCGCGAAAATGTTTTTAATCAAACCAATTTGCTGTATACCTTGAACACCGGACCGGTTGCGCATACCCTGATGGCCGGGATTGAAGTGGGCCGCCAGGAAACCCATAACAGACGCGAAACCGGCTTGTTCAATAATAACTTGGCGACGACCAACTGGCTTGTTCCTTTTAGCAATCCGATCACCCATGTTCCCATTACTTTCAGAACCAGGGACAGCGGGGGAGATATCGACGCACTGAACCGCAGCGTCGTCAATGTGACTTCGCTCTATATCCAGGATCAGATTGAGATTATCCCGCAATTGCAAGCGATTGCCGGTGTGCGCTACGATTTGTTCGAAGTGGATTTCCAGCAGAAGAACGGCGCGCGGGATCATCTAAAAACACGCGATGATTTGATTGCCCCCCGGTTTGGTTTGATCTATAAGCCGATTACACCGGTTTCGATTTACGCAAGCTACAGTCAGGCGTATGTTCCACGCGCCGGCGACCAGTTGACCGCTTTGAACGTCACAGTCGAAACGTTAAGACCGGAAAAATTTACTACCCTGGAGACGGGGATTAAATGGGATATCCGGCCCGATCTGGCGTTTACCGCGGCGGTTTATCAATTGGATCGCACCAATGTGATTAATTCGATCGTGGGGGGGCAGACTTTTCTGACCAAAGGTCAGCGCACCGAAGGCGTTGAAGTCAGTCTTGCCGGAAAGATTACGGCAAACTGGAATGTGATGGGAGGGTATGCCTATCAAACCGGGGAAATCACCAGCGATATTTTTGGCGTGGCTAAAAAAGGCGCATCGGTTGCGGAACTGCCGCGTCATACGTTCTCCATGTGGAGCCGGTACGATTTTACGCCGAGCATCGGCGCGGCGTTGGGCGTGATCCACCGTGGCAGTATGTATTCTTCGTTGACCAATCAGGTTGTTTTGCCCGACTTTACGCGTGTCGACGCTGCGCTGTTTGCGCAGTTCTCAAAACGGTTCCGCGGACAGCTGAACATCGAAAACGTTTTCAATACCAAGTACTTCGCTTCGGCGCAGAACGATTTCAACATTACACCCGGTTCACCGATTGCTGTCCGGGCATCGTTAATCGCAGGTTTTTGATCGAAATAAAAAAATTTGCTTGAGTTAGTTAATGATAATTATTATCATTATTATTAGCATTATTGCTGATTAATTAATATAGGAGCTTGAATGATGTTTAAGTATGGAAGGCCCGGCAGTTCATGGGTTTGTTCAATGATTGCGGGGTTGTGTGTTGTTGTGATGTGGATGAATCACGCGGTGGCTGCTTCCAATGTCGCGGCCATTGAGTCAGCGGTTACGGCTTATAAGACGATCGGCACGCTGCGGCGGCAATTGCCGATGGACGGCGGTGCGATAGCGGTTGCGTATTCAGGTGCGTTGCAGACATTGACACAAGAGATCGATAGCGCCAATTCTCTGAGTTTGGATAGCGATGTTCTGGCCGCGATCAACAATATCAAAAATGATTATGCGCCGGCATTGGCTGCCCAAGTTCTCGACAAAACTTTGCAACGTGTTTTTTATCAAGCGGTTTGGAATCGCATTGCCGCTATCCGGGATCAATTTAAAACTGCGGCGGCAACTGATCTGACCGCGATGCTGGATGAATCGGTTGCGGCTTTTCAGGCGATTTCCGCAACCGTGGCCAGGGAAAATCAAGTGCTGACGGCCGACAGGCGAGCCATTGAAGCAGGCAGCAATCCAGGGCTGGATGTTGAAATCAACGATCATTTTTCCAGAGTCAGGACAGCCTTGAACAAAAGCAATCCGGACGATGATTTCGTCACCGTGCAAGTTGCGCGTTATGCGATTCGGATGTCGCTTGCACGGGCTTATTACATCGCCGTGTTGCGCGAGGTCGGCGGCGCCATCGAGCATAGAAACACCGATCCGGAAGAAACAAGTATTGAGCAGAAAGAAGGAGAAGTTTTTTATCGCGTGATCGAATCGCTGGTGGCCAGAGGAAATCCTGCCGGCAGTCTGAGAATCAAAGCGCAATTGACGGGCGCTGCGTCGACCATCGTGGCCGATGAAATTGTCAGCGAATTAGGAAAAGGTTTTATCGGCCGGGTCGCTGCCGAGATCACTGGTCAAGCCAATGCGATTAAAGAAAACGATCGTGCGGCGGCAATGGCCGAAGCGGCGGGGGCCAAATACTTTGCCCGCATTCTGTTGCCCGATCTCGAGTTACGATTGGGCGCGGCCGACCGGGGCAGTCTGGAGAATGAGCTGGAGAATTTACTCACCGCCAGTAACACTGTGGATGCGGCAAAATCCGAGCAGGCGCGCAATGCCATATCGGCTCTTCTGACCAAGTATGAAAACGCGCTGAATCGTGCCAAATATGAAGTAGTGCAACATACCGAGATTGTGGAGAATGCGCGCGCCGATTATCTGACCATCGACAGTCTGCGCAACCAGACGGCCATCGACGCCGATGCTATCGCTGCAGAATATACCGGCGATCTGCAACAACTCACGAAACTGATCGACCAGATTTATGGTTTGACGATCGACCAGGATGTCACGGCAGCCATTGCGCAGGTGAAATCCGGCAATCAAATTCCACTGGCATTACAAGTGATCGATAAATCGTTGCAGAAAATGTTTGCACTGGTTGTTTACAATCGGGTCACGCTGGCTTTGGAACAGTTCGGCAATTTATCCGCCGATGCGCTCACGCTGGAATGGGACAGAGCGTATACCGCTTACTCGGCGATTGCCAAAACGGCGAATAAAGAAGAAAAAATACTTTCTTCGGACAAGCAATCGATTGTGTCGGGCAGCGATCCGGATCTCGACTATCAGATAACCGCTGCCTTTATTCAAGGTAAACGGGCGTTCGATAAGGCCGAAGCGGAAGATGCGCAAGTGTTGGCGCTGGCGCGTGAAAATATCGTCGTTCCTTTGGTCCGGAGTTTTCTGATCGGCGTGCTGCGGGAAGTTCAAGGCATCATCGAAAATAGGACCGGTGCAGCCGACGACGCCAGGGAAAATCAAATCGAGGGCGAATATTTTTACCGCATCGTGGAAAGCTTTATCGCCCAGGATAATCCATCCGGAAGCAATCAGATCAAAACTCAGCTCACCGGTGATTTATCCAATGTCGTTGCCGACAGAATCGTCAGTGAAATCAGCAAAGGGATTCTGGGGCAAGCCAGAAGAAGCATCCGGCAAATCGAGGCTAATTTCGCAGGCGATAAGGACCAAGCGGTGTTGGCCTTGGAAAGACTGTCGCTGTATACCGGTGTTTTCTCAGCCGATCTCGGCCAGCGTTTGAATGCGGCGAAACGCGCCAATCTGGAAAACGCAATCCGGGATCTGAAGGATGCGATCAATACCGGAAATACCGCGAGAGCCGTTGCATTGCGGTCAACCATGACCGCAATCCTGGCGGAATACGAGAGCAAGTTGTTGTAGCAGCAGGCTTCCCCCCTCTCGCAGTCTTAGCCCTTCTGCGAGGGGAAGCCGCTGCAAGATTCAGCTGCGGTATTTCAAGTCCGGCTTCGCGATCGCGAAGCCATTCGTAGCCAGCCACGACACCCCCTGTCTATAGCCAGCCATTTTCATAACTCATAATCATGCGCTCGCGGCAACATCGCGAGCGTTGCTAGCGCCGGAAGTAACGATTGCATCCGGTGAGCGATTGGACACAGGAGGAAATGGTTGTCATGCAAAAAAGGTTTGGTTTTATGGCGGTTGCTTTTGTCTGGCTGGCGTTGATTGCCAATCCGGCCAGCGCAGACCGGGAGTATTGGATCGCGGCGGACGAAGTGAAATGGGATTATGCGCCTTCATTTCCGCTCAATGTCATGACTGGAAAAGAATTTACCGCGGAGCAGCGGGTATTTGTCGAGCAAGGAATCGGCCGCAGTTATCTGAAATCGGTTTACCGCGAATACACCCAGGGATTCCGCACACTGAAACAGCGCGGCGCCGAAGAGCAACATCTGGGTATTCTGGGGCCGCTGATCCGCGCAACGGTCGGCGACCGGATCGTGGTTCATTTTAAAAATAACACCCGTTATCCCGCCAGTATTCACCCGCACGGGGTGCGTTATACCATGGCGAATGAAGGTGCGCCGCATTCGCACGCGGCGGGCAATGGGCGCCAGCAAGATGGCGTGGTTGCCCCGGGCGGGGAGTTTACTTATTCGTGGGATGTGCCCGAACGTGCCGGTCCAGGTCCGAACGACCCTTCGTCGATTGCCTGGATTTACCACAGTCATGTCGATGAAGTGGCGGATACCAATGCCGGCTTGATCGGCGCCATTATTATTACCAAAAAAGGGTTTGAGAAATCGGACCGGACACCGGTTGATGTCGACCGGGAATTCATTTCGCTGTTCACCATCTTCGACGAGAATGCCAGTGTGCATTTGCAAGCCAATTTGTCCGCCTGCAGCGGTTTATGCGATCCGGATAATGAAGAATTCCAGGAAAGTAATTTAATGCATGGCGTCAACGGCTTGGTGTACGGCAATAATCAAGGATACGCGATGCGCAAAGGCGAACGGGTGCGCTGGTATATCCTGGGCATGGGCACCGAAGCCGATCTGCACTCACCCCATTGGCATGGCGCTACGCTGCTGCATAACGGTAACCGGCTGGATGTGACGGAGGTGTTGCCGGCTGCTGCCAAAACGCTGGATATGCAACCGGATGTGAAGGGAATGTGGATGTATCACTGCCATGTCAACGACCATATCAACGCCGGCATGCTGACGCACTTCATCGTGCAATAGCGTTTCCTTAAGAACTTGATGAAGGAAAACCGGTAGCGGTCAGAGATGGTTAGCTGCCGGAAACTGGCGGCACATTAGAACGAGGCTGCAAGCTGTTGGCAGATGTCATCTCCGATATTGAATTCGTCAACGGCATGAGACAACAAACGGAAATCGGAGACAGGTCGCGGCTTGACTCTCCGCACACCAGATTTGACTATAGCTCACGCCGATGCCAACATTACGAAAAATCCGCGCAAACTTGAAACTGGATGGATCTGCACATGAATAAATCCGTGATCGTACTTGGCTGGCTGGTTTTTTTGATGACGGCGCCGGTTCCTGCGGCAGAAAAAGCGAGCGAACAGCGGCTGGATGAAGTCGCCGAGCGTGGCTCGCATGTGATGCCGTTCGATCTGGAAAAAACCACGCATATTTTTTCCAAGACAGACACGGGCGGTATTCAGCAGGTTATTGCAAAGGACAAATCCGATAGCCGACAAATTGACCGGATACGAGGGCATTTGTCCGAAATTACCAAGGAATTCCAGCACGGCGACTACTCCAATCCGGAAAAAATTCACGGCGCTGCCATGCCAGGATTAGCGGAATTGAAAGCGGCCAAACCCGGCCAAATAAAAATTGTGTATAGAGAACTGCCGGATGGCGCGGAAATTACCTATTCCACGCATATCGAAAAGCTCAAGCTGGCGATTCACCATTGGTTCGATGCCCAGTTAAGCGACCACGCCCGCCATGCCGTGCCAGGGCACCCGCATGATTCCAGTCACCATCATCACCAGTAATGAGGAATGACAGGACATGATCAATCCGGTCGCGCGAGGATAAATTTACGTTCAATTCGCTAGCAGCCATTTGTTTGGGCGCATCTCTCGGCGCCGTGCTGCGCTGGCTGCTGGGCGTGTCGCTCAACGCGCTGTTTCCTGCTATTCCGCCCGGCACATTGGCGGCGAATCTGATCGGCGGTTACTTGATCGGTATCGCGCTTGCCGTTTTTGCCCATCATCCCGGCTTTGCGCCCGAGTGGCGGCTGTTTGTCATCACTGGTTTTTTGGGCGGATTGACCACGTTTTCGACGTTCTC
>JAFEEV010000278.1 GCA_018240935.1 Pseudomonadota bacterium | reverse complement strand
GATAATAGGTGTATTAATCTCTCGACCGGCGCACTGCCGTAACAAAACAATGACACGCGGAGTTGATGGGGGCGGCGCGCAAGTAACGCGTGCCGGTGTAGAAACGCCTGTTTCGCCGCAGCATTAAACGCTTCCCGTTGTGCCATCAAATGCTTCTCCCGCAACAGTCCGCCCGAGCCTGGTACAAACCCCGGAAAGAAAAATGTTTTGGTTAAAGGAAAACGCGGATGCGGTGAAGGCAAACTGTGATAATCCACTACCCAAGGCTCGGCGCTGAGGTATTCCAGATTGATCCAAACCGGCGGCTTTTTCTTGCGCAGCATTGCGGCAATGTACGTATCCGGCAATTCGCAGGCAAAGGCTTCTATCACCACGTCGGCTGGTTCAACTTCGGGAAACACCGTCCGCCACTGATTGATTTCAATACCCTGGATGCTTTGCTGCTGCACGCCGGGCTTGACATCCGGTGCGATACGGGAGAAAGACTGCAAATCATCAATCCATAGCCGCACGGCTTGACGATGATCCTGTGTCAGCTGCTTCGCCAATCGCCAGCAAATTCCGATGTCGCCGTAATTATCGACAACCGTGCAAAAAATATCCCAGCGGTGCGGCATAAGGATTTAAATGAACCAAATTACGTATCGTAAGCTGCGTTAGCGTCCGGTCGGACCGGTTCAGTGATTGCCTTCTTTCAGAATTATCTCTTTCTGTTGTTCAAATTCCTGCTCGGTCAGTGCGCCTTTGTCACGCAATTGTTGCAATCGCTCCAACGCCGATAGCTGATGGTGTTTCTGCATCGGGATGGGTGATTCCGATTCACCAGGCGTAACCGGCTCTGCTTTCACCAAACCCAGAAACTTTCCTATCTTGCTGAACATTACTTTGATCAGACGCCATAACTTGGGCAGCAGCCAAACGGCAATACCGATAAAAACGACCAACAACAGCAGGAAGATTTCCGGGTATTTGAGTGCGGTCCACATGCCGGAAAATACCAGAAAGTCTCCCGTCAGCGACGCCGACCAATTGGTAAAAGGCTCGGGCGACGTATTGATCAACAGCCGCGTCCCCGCTTTAGTCATATGGCTTGTCGCCGCCATGCCGCCACCCAAGATACCCGCCGCAATTTCCAATGCCGGGGTCACATCGCCAACCGCGCCAGCCGCCAGCATGGCCCCTGCCGGGATGCGCACGAAGGTTTGGATGGAATCCCAGACGGAATCCATTCCCGGTATTTTGTCGATGAAAAACTCGATGAAATACATCACTGCGGCAGCACCGATCACCAAAGGATCTTCCAATACCGCCAGCTCCGCGGGCAAATCGATATGCCCGGTCGAGCCGCCCCAGCCCAGCACCAGGAGAACCGCGTACAGATTGATGCCGCTCGCCCAGGAAACCCCCATCATCAGAGCGATCGTCGTTAGCAATGCTTCATAATTTTCCATAATCTGATTTTCTGAGATGAAAGATTCTGCCGATTGACTTCCGATTGTGATCGTTTACAGCCGGTATCAGCCGCCGCGAATCAGCAGCACGGGAATATGCGCGGTACGCACCACCCCTTCCGCAACGCTGCCCAGCAGCATATGACTGAAACCGGACCGGCCATGCGTACCGATCATAATTAAATCCGCGTTATTATTCTTTGCCTCGGCCGTAATGATATTGGCCACCCGCTCACCCTGCGCTTCGAGCAATTTTGCCTCAAACGTTATCCCGGCTTGCTGCAATTTTGTTTGCGCTTGCGCGAGCATTTTCTCGCCGCTGCATTTCATCGCTTGAGCCAGCTCGGCATAATTCAGATAATTTTCGCTATCGAAATACCAAATGTCTTCCAAAACATGCACGATTTCCACATGGGCATTTTGCTGCCGGGCAAATTTAACCGCTTCGTCCAATGCACGCTCGGATGTTGCGCTACCGTCGACCGGCACCAATATTCGCTGATACATATCACCTCCGTACAAAAATGCGCCTGGGAGTTTTCCAAAATGAAAAAACTCGATCGGTTGTCTTCAAATCGACATAACCGCATTGTATTTTGAAACAACAAAAATGCATACTGCCAATCGCATTAGCGCGCTATTGCCGAATACCTGGAAAACCGCCCGATTCTTGGGTACACTTGATTTGGATACGATTCGCTTTATGCACGCTTGATGGATCGGATTATGAAAGGATTAATCGCGGATCTTTTTCCTCGTATCAACTGAAACCGATTGCACCAAAAATTCGTAAGATAGGTCTGATATGGATATAGCGATAAATCTACCGGGAAGATAGTATGCTGAAGCAATCAAGATTGCAGAACAATACAACAATAAGGTCTCAGTTTGATATGTCATCGCGCCACCCCGGCAAACCGGTTTATCCATCATCGAGTCTGCTGATTTCCGGCATTATTGCCCTGATTGCTGCAGGATGCGCTACCCCGGAACAAAATCCCGCTCCGGTTATTGAAACGGCTCCTGTCACTTCTTCGCGGGAAGAAGAACTGCGCAAAGAAAATGCGCAACTGAAAAAACTGCTCGCAGAAAAAGATGAAATAATCAAGAATCAGCAAATAAGCCAAAAAAATCAAGCATTGGCACTGAAGGAAGTCAACAAAGAAGCCACTCGAGCGCAGGTCAAACTGCATCGGCTGGCAACCAAACCCGGCACCGCCTCTGCCATTGCGGAAACGGAAGTGGCGCTTGCGCACCTGAAACAGACGAAAGTTTCTCCAGCCGATCAAGTCTTGCAAATTCAAGCGAAGCATTTGGTAGAAACGGCTTCCGTGCTCTACGCCAAGGATCAATATGCTTCCGCCATGAATTATGTTGCGCAAGCCAAACAATTGATCAACCTGATAACAACTCCGAATCATAAAAAAACCGTTAATGACAATAGCGCGTTGCTCGAATTTCATACACCGATCAAATTACACACTAAAGCCAATGTCAATTTGCGCAAAATGCCCAGTGCTCATGCGCAATTATTAACCACCTTGAAAAAAAATACCCAAGTCACCGCCAATGCCAGTCAAGGCTCATGGCTGCGCGTGCAGGTTGATGAGAAACAAGGTTGGATTCTCAGTAGCGGCCTTGAAGCCGCTAAAAATCACACTCCTTAGGGAAGCTCTGAAAAAGGTAGCGAGCGATGGTCAGGCAAGGCGAAATCAGATGAAAAAGCGCAGTCTACAAGATGTAAATGAGCATTTTGAGTCTGATTTCAACACAGCATGACCGAGTGCAGTAGTTTTTCAGAGCTTCCTTAGCAGCACTAAAATCT
>JAFEEV010000277.1 GCA_018240935.1 Pseudomonadota bacterium | reverse complement strand
CTGTTAAGGTGGCGAAATCGATGATCAGATCGGGTTTCAATTTATTCGCCAAAGTCAGCGTGTCAGCCAGAACCATTCGCCCTTCTGCGTCGGTATGGACAATCTCAATGGACAAACCGCTGAGTGCCGTAATGATGTCATTCTGCTTATAGGCGCGCGGACTGATATGGTTTTGCGCGATTGCAAGCCAGCAGTCGATTTTAATTGGAATCTCGGCGCGTGTCGCCGCCAGTAAAATGCCCAATGCAACGGCGGATCCGTTCATATCCTCATGCATGCCCTGCATATACCGGGCGGGTTTTAAATTATGACCGCCGGTATCGAAGCAAATGCCTTTTCCTACAATCGCAATGGTTTTGTTTTGAGAGCTTGACTTGCACTGATACTGCAAATGAACGATGGCGGCATCTTCGGTATCACTGCCTTGCGCAACGGACACGAAAGCGCCTGCGCCGATTTCTCTCAGATTGTTCAAATCGTATTCTTGATACTTCCAGCCCTCGCTATCGGCTAGTTTCTTGATTTGCTGGCGGTAGGTAGCGGGCGTCAACTCGTTGGCCGGCAACGCGGTCAAACCGCGTGCGAGTAAATTACCTTCCGCGCAAGCACGTTGCAAGGTGAAGTTACCGATATCTTTGTAGCCATACAGAAAAATTTTTGCCAATGGCTTTCTAACCGGTTTATTTTTACGAACCGGCAGCACTGCGCCATTAATCCAAGCAACATAAACAGCCAGTTCGGAAAAACTTTTTCTTTGCTGCGTGGAGCCATACACGGCAATATGCAATTCAGCCGGTCCTTCTGCGAGAAGTGGTTTGATGGCTTTGCGCAGAGCGGTTTGCTGCTCGAATACCGTACGGTCCGTGTCGATCATCACCCAAGCACACAATTCTCCATCCGGCAGGTTGGCATTGACTGGCGTGGCGATCAGATCGGTCAACGCCATCTCGCGCCGCACAAGCAGTTTGTTCAGTGATTCCTCACCGGGAATTTCAAATTTTTTGGGAAGCTTTTCTAACTTCGGGAGAACTACAAGAATGTGCGACGCTTTAACGGATTGATCGATAGATGATGTGTTTTGCAAAAGGGATGCCAGCATTGAAAGCTTTCCTGTTGAATAGTATTGCTTGAATGACAATATGGTGTGTCATTGCATACAGAATGATTGTTGTAATATTGTTATTATATACGTCTTATATGCTTTATGGCTGGTAAAGCCTTTCAATAAACGGATTTATTCTGATTTCACCGGGGAGCTTAAATAGAGATGCGCCAATATCTCGAATTAATGCAGCATGTCATGGAGCACGGTCATCGCAAACCGGATCGGACGGGTACAGGCACGCTATCGGTGTTCGGTTATCAAATGCGTTTTAATCTGGCGGATGGTTTTCCTTTGGTGACAACGAAAAAATGCCATTTGAAGTCGATCATTCACGAACTGCTGTGGTTTTTGCGCGGCGATACCAATATCGATTATTTGCATCAGCAGGGCGTAACGATCTGGGACGAATGGGCGGATGCGCAAGGTAACCTGGGTCCGATATACGGCCATCAATGGCGTTCTTGGACAACAGCGGACGGCAAGCATATTGATCAGCTGCGGCAAGTGATTGAACAGATAAAAAACACACCCGATTCGCGCCGCCTGATTGTTTCTTCTTGGAATGTGGGCGATTTACATAAAATGCGTTTGCCGCCGTGCCATGCTTTTTTTCAGTTTTATGTCGCGGATAACCGGTTGTCGTGCCAGCTCTATCAGCGCAGCGCGGATATTTTTCTCGGCGTGCCTTTCAATATCGCATCGTATGCGTTGCTCACCCTGATGGTTGCGCAAGTATGCAATCTGGAAGCGGGAGATTTTGTGCATACCTTGGGTGACGCGCATCTCTATCTGAATCATTTGGAACAAGCCCGGGAACAACTGTCGCGCGTTCCCCGGGCGCTACCCTTGATGAAATTAAAACCCGGTATCCGGGAAATTTTGGATTTTAAATACGAAGATTTTGTTTTGGAAAATTATGATCCTTATCCTGCGATTAAGGCGCCGGTAGCCGTATGACACCGTTACATCTATCCATCCTCGTGGCGATGGCGAAAAACCGGGTGATCGGCCGCAACAACCGTTTGCCGTGGCATTTGCCGGCCGATTTGAAGCATTTCAAATTCCTGACGATGGGGCAAACCATTGTGATGGGGAGAAAAACGTATGAATCCATCGGTAAACCCCTGCCCGGAAGAGCCAATGTCATCATTACCCGTCAAGCGGATTACGAAGTGCCTGGGGCGATGGTTGTTCATTCGCTTGAGGATGCGTTGCTGATATGCGAGGAAACCAGCAATAGTCATAGCGAGAATTTCATCATCGGCGGCGAGAAATTGTACCGGCAAGCGCTCAAAATATGCCAGCGCATGTACATTACCGAGATTCAGCGGGATTTCGACGGTGATGTTTTTTTTCCGGAATTTGATCGCAGTGAATGGGAGGAAACGCAGCGCGACAAACACATTGCGGAAAACGAAGGCGGTTTGGAATATCATTTTGTCGTGCTGCAGCGTAAATCAAGCACGGTATAGCAATTCTCCGGAGATTTTGCGGGGGCTGAGAACAGAAATAGTGAAGTAGTTTTACAACCACTTCACTATTTTTCCGGGCGGTAATGGTTCAAAGCATGCTGCTCCGGATGCCTAAATCACTTTCACGTCAGGTAACGGGAATCCGTTGAAATTGCTGGCGTATGCCGTCGTGTAGGCGCCAGCGTTGGGTATGTAGATGAAATCACCTTCCTGAATATCGTTAGGCAGCATCAAGTCATGCGTCAGAATATCGACCGAATCACAGGTTGGACCGGCAATCGACCAAGGGATATTGTTGCCTTTGCGGTCGGTGAGAATTTCATAACGCAATCCTTCGGTCATTTCGATGACACCGCCGAACATACCGGCATCCCAGTACATCCACCGTTTGCCATTGCGCGTTGCCGTGCCAACCACGCGGCAAACGAAATAAGCTGAATCCGATACCAAATAACGGCCGGGTTCCGCCATGATGCGGACACTGTCGGGGAAATCGGCGATAGCTGCGTTGATCACTTCGGCAATGATTTCGATGGACGGGATCGGTTTGACGTGGCGAACCGGATAACCGCCGCCGATATTCAGTAATCGGGGATTCAAACCGGCCAGCTGCATTTCGGCGAAGACTTTTTTTGCGCGCTCAATGCCAACACGCCAATTCTGAGGATTGCGGCATTGCGAGCCGACGTGAAAAGTGACACCGGCCAAATCCGCTTTGAGTTTTGCTGCTTCCTGGATGATTTCGTTGATGTCGGCAAGGTGGGTGCCGAATTTGCCGGCTAGCGGCCAGTCGCTGCCGATATTGGGGGTGTCGATGCGCAGATACAACTTCGCATCCGGCTTCACGCTGAAGATTTTGCGCATTTCTTCAATGCTATCGAGTACGTACCATTCAACGCCTTTGGCAGCGGCGTATTCCAGATATGCTCTGGATTTCATCGGATTACTGTAGAAAATTTCAGCGGCGGGTACGCCCAACTCGAGCAATATATCAAGTTCGGCAATCGAAGCAATTTCAAAACCAGCGCCTTCTTCGATCAGGGTTTGCAATACACGTTTGTCCGGATTGGCTTTAACTGCGTAATGCGGATGAACGCGCGGCATCGCAGCCTTAAAGCGGCGTGTTTTATTCCGGATAATGTTGCTATCAACCAGCAAGAAAGGTCGTCGATAGCCTTCTTTTAAGGCATTACGAACGTGTTCAAAATTCAGACTGACTTCAGGGTGGGTATCAAACAGAACTTCAGATTGGTCGGCTTTCTGAAGTGTGGATGAGAGTTTGGACATGCGTTTGCTCCTATAAGAATCGCTACGTTTCAGGAATATGGATATTGACTAAATCGGCTGGAGCAAAAAAGTTCTTGGTGCTTCTCATGATGACCTCCTTATCGGTAAGTTTGCTGGTTTAAAATTTGCACGCATTATAGTCTGCATTCCGGGTAAATCAAGCATTTTTTCTTGCTGAATATTTTTATTAATAAACAATAATTTGTGCATACATAATTCCTGTTGCATTTGACGGGTATTTCTTTAAAAAGTTTAGGGAATTTTCGCGATTTGCCGCACGGTGCGGAACAACTTCAGCGTGCGCGAATACAGCATGCGCAAAAATCCTTCGCTGGCGGATTATGATTAACCGGTTAATGCCACTGTAACTTCAAATAACCATCTGTTTTTTCATTAAACCGGAAATGAAACCGATTCAATCCGCGGCGGATTGTTTGCGGTTGTGAGGCCAGTTTGAACGGTCCGGCGGCGGAGATTGATTTTTCTATCCGCAACCGGCTGGTGCGGGGTGAGAAAATCTTCAATTCAAACCGCCCCGGGCTGATTTCCCGTAACAACGGCGCAAATGGCTTGGCCAGCGGTTCGCCGATGAATATTCCCTGTCCCGGCCAGGCGACACTTTTCCAGTAGGCCTCAAGCGCACTGGTTCCTACTGCGTAGTGAAACATGGCGACCGCAGGAGCGGGAAATTTTTGCGGAAAACTGCAAGGTTCGACCACAGTGCCGTAGCTCGCGGTTGCGCCCGCTTCCAGCCAACGCAAGCTGCTCATTTGAGTAGAATCGGTCAGCATGCCGCCTGCCGATGTCAGATGATCGGCCAGCGCACCGGGAATGAATTCGAGCGTATCCAGCATGGCGACTTCGGTCAATCCGGTGAAATAAAAAAGCACATCCTGGCGTTCCGAGATGAAATCGGCTTCCAGTGTTTGCACCGGAAAAACACCGGAAAATTCTTCCGCGGTTTTTGCAAAAATCGATGCGCGCGTACTGCGCGCTTTGTCCGAGGTGTTCAACAAGTAAGCCTGACCTTTAGGAAAAGTGTGATCGGAAGCAATACCTCGATCAATCAAATCCTTGACTCCGGTGAAAGTTGCGCCGGCCAGCATCATCGCCGGGCGCACCTTGTAGGCATCGAAAGGATGGGGGCCGGATGCGTTGAAATAAGGGCTGGGCGCCGTCGGTTCGCATTTATCGGCACAGTATTTTTTATCGAAACCGAACGCCAGGGCGGAAGTCAGCGACATGCAATCCACCCGGTACGGCGCCGTCCAGGCGACGGCGAAGGCTTGCACATGTTCAGGTGTGAGCCGGTCAATTTTAGCCTTAAGCTTTATGAACTCGTCAGAGCTTAGGGTACTGCGGTTGGGAGGGAAGTTCAGGTGGATGACATTGGCTTTAGGTATTTGCCGCGCACGCTGATAGTAATCGCCAATCCGCCGGGACAGGGGATCATCGTCATTGACGATGACGGCGATATCTTCGGGCATCAGACCGGTTTGCGGCAGAGATATGTGCGGCTGTATGCCTGCGGACAACGCCGCGGAAAATAGCATCAGCGCCACAGTGGCAGGCAACCATTTCTGTAACTTCGAACATATCGGTATCGGCATCACCCAGTCTCCACATCGTTATTTTTCCTGCGACTTCAAATTTTCGGCAAGGTTACGCCATGCTGGCCCTGATATTTTCCGCCCCGGTCTTTGTACGATGTTTCGCAGACTTCGTCCGACTCGAAGAAAATCACTTGCGCCACGCCTTCGTTGGCATAAATTTTGGCGGGCAGCGGCGTTGTATTGGAAAACTCTAGTGTGACAAATCCTTCCCATTCCGGTTCAAACGGTGTGACGTTGACGATGATACCGCAACGCGCGTACGTGGATTTGCCCAGGCAAATCGTCAGCACGTTGCGCGGAATGCGGAAATATTCCACCGTGCGCGCCAGCGCAAACGAATTGGGCGGGATGATGCAGACATCGCTTTTGACATCGATGAACGAATTGGAATCGAAGTTTTTCGGATCGACGATGGTGGAATTGATATTGGTGAATAACTTGAATTCATCCGAACAGCGGATATCGTAACCGTAACTCGAAGTGCCGTACGACACGATACGCTGGTTGTCTTTGCGGCGGATCTGGTCGGGCTCGAATGGTTCGATCATGCCGTGCTCCAGCGCCATGCGGCGTATCCATTTGTCTGATTTAATCGTCATCCTGCAAGTTTTCCTAGTTATTTTCCATTACGATTTTGGTGAACAGCTCGGAGTGATCTTCGGCGGATTCCGCAATCTTAACGGCCACACGGCGTGCGATCCGTTTGTAAATTTCCGCGATTTTTCCGTCCGGTTCTGCAACCACGCTGGGTTTTCCGGCGTCGGTATGCTCACGGATTTTGATATCCAGCGGCAGTGCGCCGAGCAATTCGACATTATAGTCCTGGCACATTTTTTCACCGCCGCCGGTGCCGAAGATCGGTTCGGTATGACCGCAATTGGAACAGGTGTGCATGCTCATGTTTTCCACGATGCCCAGAATCGGGATGCCGACTTTCTCGAACATCTTGAGGCCTTTGCGCGCATCGAGCAGGGCGATGTCCTGCGGTGTGGTGACAATAACGGCGCCGGTGACCGGAATTTTCTGCGCCAGCGTCAATTGAATATCGCCGGTACCGGGCGGTAAATCCACCACCAGATAATCCAGATCCTTCCAATTGGTATCGTTCAGCAATTGCTGCAAAGCCTGCGTCACCATGGGGCCGCGCCACACCATCGGTGTTTCGACGTCGACCAGCATGCCGATCGATATCGCTTGAATACCGTGTGCAAGCATCGGTTCCATCGATTTACCGTCGAGCGATTCGGGGTGGCCGGTAATCCCGAGCATTTGCGGTTGCGACGGACCGTAAATATCGGCATCCAGAATGCCGACGGCGGCTCCTTCCGCTGCCAATGCCAGCGCCAGATTGACCGCGGTTGCCGATTTACCGACGCCGCCTTTGCCGGATGCCACGGCGATGATGTTTTTTACGCCGGGTATCAGTTTGACGCCGCGCTGCACGCCGTGCGGAATGATTTTGCTGCTAACCGTTACTTGCACAGCGCCGATACCGGGTACGGATTTCAGCGCATTTTCCATTTGTTTTTGCACCTGATCCTTAACGCTATTGGCCGGATAACCGAGTTCGATGCCCACCGCTACGTCGTTGCCGGTAATTTGGATCGCGCCGACCGATTTGCCGGTGACATAATCGTTGCGGGTGGTCGGGTCGATGGTTTGTTTCAGTATGGATTGAATTTGTTGTTCGGAAATAGTCACTACGAGGCTCCTTTATACGACCGCCGGGCGGTTTACGATTTAATCCGGAAATGGTAACAAATATCGGGAATGCACACACAATTTGTTACAATTAGGGTTTATTTAATCCGGTGCATTAGAGCCCATGAGTAAGCGAAAAATTCTGGTGACTTCCGCGCTGCCCTACGCCAACGGCAGTATCCATTTGGGTCATTTGGTGGAATATATTCAGACGGATATCTGGGTGCGTTTCCAGAAAATGCGCGGGCATACCGTGCATTATGTCTGCGCCGACGATACCCACGGCACGCCGATCATGCTGCGCGCGGAAAAAGAAGGCATCACGCCGGAAGCGTTGATTGCGCGCGTGCACGCGGAACACTTCGGCGATTTCACCGGCTTTCACATTCAGTTCGACAATTATTACAGCACGCACTCGCCGGAAACGCGGCATTTCTCCGAGGATATCTACGGCAAACTGAAAAGCGCCGGATTGATCGCGGTGCGCGGTATCGAACAGTTGTACGATCCGGTGAAGAACATGTTCTTGCCGGACCGTTTCGTCAAAGGCGAATGCCCGAAATGCGGTGCCAAGGACCAATACGGCGATTCCTGCGAAGTGTGTGGTGCGGCGTACGCGCCGACCGAATTGAAAAATCCGTATTCGGCGGTATCCGGCGCGAAACCGGTCAGTAAATCGTCGGAGCATTATTTTTTCAGTCTTTCCGATGCGCGTTGCGCCAATTTTTTGCGGCAATGGGCGTGCGAGGGCGATCATTTGCAGCCGGAAGCCGCCAACAAAATGCGTGAATGGGTCGGCGAAGCCGGGGAAAATAAGCTGTCTGATTGGGATATTTCGCGCGATGCACCGTATTTCGGCTTTGAGATTCCCGGCGCGGCGGGGAAATATTTTTACGTCTGGCTCGACGCGCCGATCGGTTACATGGGCAGCTTCAAGAATCTGTGCGAGCGTGAAAATATTACCTTCGACGATTACTGGCAGCCGCAATCCGATGCCGAACTGTATCACTTCATCGGCAAGGATATTTTGTATTTCCACGCGCTATTCTGGCCGGCCATGCTGAAAAACGCCGGTTACCGCACACCGACCAAGATTTTCGCGCACGGCTTCCTGACCGTGAACGGCGAGAAAATGAGCAAATCGCGCGGTACGTTCATTACCGCCGAAAGTTACCTGAAGCAAGGCTTGAACCCGGAATGGCTGCGCTATTACTACGCCGCCAAACTGAACAACACCTTGGAAGACATCGATCTGAACCTGGACGATTTCGTCGCGCGCGTCAACTCCGATCTGGTCGGAAAATTCATCAACATCGCCAGCCGCTGCGCTGGTTTCATCAGCAAACGTTTTGACGGTAAGCTGGTGGCGGGCGAGCAATACCAGGCTTTGCAAGCGATGGTCGATGAACATTTTGCGAGCTGGCGTCCCGATGCGATTGAGCAAGCATTCGATGCGCGCGAATTTTCCACTGCGATCCGCCAGATCATGAAATTCGCCGACGAAGCCAACGAAATGATTCACCATCTGGCGCCGTGGGAAATCGCCAAGCAACCGGAGCGCACCGGTGACTTGCACCGTGCATGCAGTCTCGGTATTCAATTGTTTTATCTGTTGGCGCGTTACTTGAAACCGATCTTGCCCGGCACCGTACAGCAAATCGAAGCGTTTCTCAATTGCGAAGCGCTGACCTGGCCGCAATTGCGCGCCGATCAACCGGTATCAAATCTGTTGCTGCCCGCCGGTCATACCATCAATGTGTACCAGCATTTGATGACGCGCATCGACGCGAAGCAAATCGACGCGTTGATCGCCGCCAATACGCAAAGCCTGACGGCTGCACCACCGCAATCGCCAGCCCGACATGGAGAGAAACAGCAGCACGCTGCGGTACCGGTTACGCCGATTGCCGAGACCATCTCCATCGACGATTTCAGCAAGATCGATCTGCGCATTGCTAAAATCGTCAATGCCGAACATGTGACCGGAGCAGAAAAGCTGCTAAAACTGACGCTCGATATCGGCAGCGAACAGCGCACCGTTTTCGCCGGCATCAAATCCGCGTACGACCCGGAACAACTGAAAGGCCGCTTGACCGTGATGGTCGCCAACCTGGCGCCGCGGCAAATGAAATTCGGTTTGTCCGAAGGTATGGTGCTCGCCGCAGGCGGCGGCAACCCTGGTGAATTGTTCATTCTGTCGCCGGACAGCGGCGCGCAGCCCGGCATGCGGGTCAAGTAATTCCCGGATATGGAAACCGGAACGCTTACGGAGCAGATTCAACGTTTGGAACTTGATCTGTTGCAATGCGATCTGAATGCGCATCCCGGATTGATCGACGAGTTGCTGGCGCAAGATTTCGAGGAAATCGACAACCAAGGACACCAGCACAGCCGAGAGGATGTCATCGAATGGTTGAAGCAAAAGGATCCGAAGCAGCTTTGGGCATTCCGGGATTTTCGCATCAAGCCCTTAACCGGCGATTGCGTGCTGGCGATTTACTCACTGCAAAGACCGCCGCAATCCAGCGCACAAGGATCGATCCGCACGTCGCTTTGGCAGCGCCAGGGTAATCAATGGAAAATGGTATTTCATCAAGCCACAAAAATAACAGAAACATCCGCATCATGAATCAGGAGACCGCCGTGGAACTCAACGAAGAGCAGCAACAGCAATTTAACGACATCAAAAACAACCTCGCCACCGTCAAGCAGCGCATCGCCGATGCCTGCAAGAAAGCCGGGCGCGATCCTGCCAGCGTGCGGCTGTTGCCCGTGACCAAAACGGTATCGGCGGAACGGCTGCGTATTGCCTATGCCGCCGGTGTCCATGAAATGGGTGAAAACAAAATCCAGGAAGCGCGCGAGAAATCCGAAGTGCTCGCCGATTTGGGCATCAAATGGGCTATCATCGGTCACCTGCAAACCAATAAAGCCAAATACCTAGCGCGCTTCGCCAACGAATTCCAGGCGCTTGACAGCCTGAAAGTTGCCGAGGAACTCGACAAACGCCTGCAAAACGAAGGCCGTGCCATCGACGTCTATGTGCAGGTCAACAGCTCCGGCGAAGAAAGCAAATTCGGCCTGCCGCCCGAAGCCGTGCGCGATTTCGTGCAACACCTGCCGCAATTCTCGTCGCTGCGCATCAAAGGTCTGATGACACTGGCGATTTTCTCCGCCGACCACGACCGCGTGCGCGAATGCTTCGTCAAAATGCGCAACATCCAAGCCATGCTGCGCCAGGAAGCCCCGGCCGGATTATCGTTCGACGAACTGTCGATGGGCATGTCCGGTGATTACGAACTCGCCATCGAAGAAGGCGCCACCGTCGTGCGCGTCGGCCAAGCGATTTTCGGCAAGCGGCCGCTGCCGGATAGTCATTATTGGCCTGGGTTGGGGTGATGGATAGCAGGTATGGTTTGGCAAAAAACGTGCGGTTTTCCGGTGACGATATGATTGTCTCGCTCGTAGGTGGAGGGACAATCACGGTTCCTCTGGTGTGGTTTCCACGTTTGGCGTCAGCCAGCCAAAAGCAACTTGCTAATTATGAGCTACTGGGTGAT
>JAFEEV010000276.1 GCA_018240935.1 Pseudomonadota bacterium | reverse complement strand
TATGATTTCCAATGTCCGGATATCGATTAAAGCTTCATACTCCGCGTACAGCGCATGAAAATGGGGTGGTGCATGTTCGCGCCAGAACATTTGAATCACGATTCCAAAAAACTGACTGATCGTCGGCATACTATTCCCGAACGGAAGAAAGTTTATAGTTACCGGCTAATGGGCTTATACCGTATCCGTTTCGGTTTCGCCCCTTCTTCACCCAAGCGTTTTTTCTTGTCGGCTTCGTATTCCTGGTAATTACCGTTGAAGAAGGTCCATTGCGAGTCGCCTTCGGCGGCGAGGATGTGGGTGGCGATACGGTCGAGGAACCAGCGGTCGTGCGAGATGACGAGCACGCAACCGGCGAATTCGAGCAGCGCGTCTTCCAGTGCACGCAACGTTTCCACGTCGAGGTCGTTGGACGGTTCGTCGAGCAGCAGCACGTTGCCACCGGCGATCAGGGTTTGCGCCAGGTGCAGGCGGCCGCGTTCACCGCCGGAAAGCTGGCCGATGATTTTTTGCTGGTCGCTGCCTTTGAAGTTGAAACGGCCCAGATACGCGCGCGCCGGGGTGGTGTATTTGCCGACCACGAGGTTGTCGTTGCCGCCGGAGATGGCGTCGAACACGGTTTTATCGTTTTCCAGCGTGTCGCGCGCCTGATCGACATGAGCGATTTTGACGGTCGGGCCGATTTTAACCGTGCCGGAATCGGGCTGTTCCTTGCCGGTGATCAGTTTGAACAGTGTCGATTTACCGGCGCCGTTCGGACCGATGATGCCGACGATCGCGCCCGGCGGGATTTTGAAACTCAGGTTGTCGATCAGCAGCCGGTCGCCGTAGGATTTCGATACGCCGTCGAAGTCGATGACGTCGTTACCGAGCCGGTCGCCGACCGGGATGAAAATTTCCTGCGTTTCGTTGCGTTTCTGATATTCCTGCGAATTGAGTTCTTCAAAACGGGCCAGACGCGCCTTGGATTTAGCTTGGCGGCCTTTGGGATTTTGCCGCACCCATTCCAACTCCTGTTTCATCGCCTTCATATGCGCATCGATCTGCTTGTTTTCCTGCTCCAGGCGCGCTTCTTTTTGCTCCAGCCAGCTCGAATAATTGCCTTTCCACGGAATGCCGTGGCCGCGATCCAGCTCGAGAATCCATTCGGCGGCGTTGTCGAGAAAGTAGCGATCGTGCGTCACCGCGACCACGGTGCCGGGAAAACGCACCAAAAATTGCTCGAGCCATTCGACCGATTCGGCATCCAGATGGTTAGTTGGCTCGTCCAGCAACAGCATGTCCGGTTTTTCCAGCAGCAGCTTGCACAATGCGACGCGGCGTTTTTCCCCGCCGGACAGGTTTTTGACGACCGCATCCCACGGCGGCAAACGCAGCGCATCGGCGGCGATTTCCATCTGGTGCTCGGTATCGCTGCCCGCGGTGGCGATGATCGCCTCCAGCCGCGCTTGCTCTTCCGCCAGCGCGTCGAAATCGGCGCCTTCCTCGGCATACGCCGCGTACACTTCCTCCAGCTTCTTCTGCGCCTGCATCACTTCGCCCATGCCTTCCTCGACTTCCTGGCGCACGGTGTGTTCGGGATTTAGTTGCGGCTCCTGCGGCAGATAACCGACGCGGATGTTCGGCAGACGCTGCACTTCGCCGTCAAAATCCTTATCGGCGCCCGCCATGATGCGCAGCACGGTGGATTTGCCGGAGCCGTTCAAGCCAAGCAGGCCGATCTTCGCGCCGGGAAAGAAACTGAGCGATATATCTTTGATAATCTGACGTTTCGGTGGAACTATTTTGCTCACGCGGAGCATCGACATTACATATTGAGCCATGAGTTTAATCTTTGTTTGATTGGAAAAAATGAATAGACGGAAAGTTTATCGTACGCCACCTGGCAATGAAAGCTAGGTGACAGGATTTTGATCAATTACCGGTACGCGTGATCGACACGAATTTATTGTGTTCATCGAACACCAGTTCAAACGTGCCGTACACACCATGACTTTGCACCACCGGGCGCAGCACGTTCGCCGGAAAATGCACGATGCGGCCATCGGTGGCTTCCGCCGCCACCGTAGTGACAATCCCTTGATAATAAAGCTCCAGGCGGTGCGCCGGAATGTTCAGTATGACTTGAACGCGTTGATGCATCAGTAAGTTTCGATTAGAAGCGCCATCAAAACCGCTCACCCTCTTCCAGATAGCGCCACTGCCCTTCGGGCAAATTACCCAAGCGCACTTTGCCGATGCGCACGCGCTTCAGGCCGGTCACTTTCAGATTGACCAGCTCGCACATGCGGCGGATCTGGCGTTTTTTGCCCTCGTGCAGAATAAAACGCAATTGATTCTGGTTTTGCCAGCTCACTTGCGCCGGTTTCAATGCCTGACCGTCCAGACTCAGACCGTGATTCAGCAACGCCAGTTTGGCGGGCGGCAGCACGCCTTCGACCCGCACCAGGTATTCCTTTTCAATATTGGAATCTTCGCCGATCAATTGCTTGGCGATACGGCCGTCCTGTGTCAACACCAGTAAGCCTTGCGAATCGATATCGAGGCGTCCGGCGGGCGCCAGATTTTTTAGGTGCGCGGGTTGAAAGCGCTTGCCCGGCTGCTTCGGAGACAACAGGTTTTCCGGCTTGATCAGCACCACGGCAGGCTGATAGCCCGGCTCCGGCTGCCCGGACACGTAGCCGACCGGTTTATTGAGCAGAATTGTCACCAAACTTGTTTGTTGCGCTTGTGCCGCTTTGTTCAAGGTGATTTTCTGCGTTGGAAAAATTTTCGTGCCGAGCTCGGAAATCCGTTCGCCGTCGACGAACACCCAACCCAGTTCGATAAAACGGTCGGCTTCGCGGCGCGAGCAGATGCCTTGTTCCGACATCAGTTTGGATAAGCGGATTTTTTCCATGAGGCGCTATAATATTAAGGAATTAAGGAAGTTCTGAAAAAGGTAGCGAGCGATGATCAGGCAAGGCGAAATCAGGTGAAAAAGCGCAATTTACAGTGAGTAAATGAGCATTTTAAGCCTGATTTCAACGCAGCTTGAACGAGTACAGTAGTTTTTCAGAGCTTCCTTAATAGGTAATTGAAAGATTGGCGCCATTATTATAAAGCCATTCCAAACGGCATTTTTTACAACCTCAGCGAGTTATTCATGGAAACAACAGAAACAATTTTGGCAAGAGCGCAGCAACGCGCGCAACAAATGGGGCTTCCGTACAAAGGCGCGTTGCTGCCGATCGAAGCATACCGGGTATTGCAAGAGCATGCACAAGCGCAATTGGTCGATGTGCGTTCGCGCGCCGAGCTGGATTGGGTCGGACGTATCCCTGGCGCAACCGAAATCGAATTGCGTTCGTACCCCGGCATGCAACCCAATCCGCATTTTTTTGACCAGCTGGCCAATCAGGTCGACAAATCGCTACCGGTTTTGTTTATCTGCCGCAGCGGCGCACGCTCGAACCAGGCGGCTGCCATGGCGACGGACATGGATTTTGCCGAATGCTACAACATCTTGGAGGGCTTCGAAGGCGACCGGGATGAAAACGGCCAGCGTGGTAAAGCTTCCGGCTGGAAGGCGGCCGGTTTGCCGTGGGTGCAGAGTTAGAAACTTAGTACCGGGGCACAGCCACCACCGCTTTGCAGCGGCAGGCGGCTGAAACAGCATTCAAACAAAAGACTTAAGGAAGCTCTGAAAAACTACTGCGCTTTTTCATCTGATTTCGCCTTGCCTGATCGTCGCTCGCTACCTTTTTCAGAGCTTCCTAAACGCCTTTTTACTGCACTCATCAAAATAACCGCCACTCAAACAGCTTCACGCCGGACGCGGCGTGCGCATACGGTCAAAACCCCTAAACCGGCCAGCCATAACGCATAACTTTCCGGCTCCGGCACTGGGCTCAATAACCCGCGAATCTCGCCGCCCGGGAATAGATTCGTGTGAAGATTAAAGTAAGCTTTGCCGTCATCAAGACCGAGC